>NZ_JARAVK010000200.1:0-16998 GCF_033792765.1 Streptomyces sp. PA03-6a
ATCTGCGTGCCGGCGATGAGCTGGGGCGTGCCGACGCCCGCCTCCGCGGCGCGCTGGTCGAAATCGGCGATGCGCGAGGTGAGTTCGGCCCGGCGGGCGTCGGGACGCCCCCCGCACCTCCCCGCGCACGCCATTCCGGAGGCAACACGAAGGCCCCGGAGGTATGCGTCCGGGGCCGGGCATGGGGTACAGTGTGCGAGGTCAGATGCCTCAACAGGTGTCTTACGCGGGTGTAGTTTAATGGTAGAACATGAGCTTCCCAAGCTCAGAGCGCGGGTTCGATTCCCGTCACCCGCTCCAGCAGAAAGCCCCAGGCGAGCCGCCCGGGGCTTCTTTGTTGTCCGGACCTCTTCATCCCCCTGACGACCCGCTCCGGCGCGACGCTCAAGGACACGATGGTGCGGGACAGCCAGTCAACAGAGCGGAGCGCTGATCTACCAGCACTCGACACTGGAGCGGCAGAAGGAGATCGCCGCCGCGCTGGATACTCGTGTGCGGGCTGACCGCAAATCAATCGACGGGCACGACGACGGCTCATCGGGCACGCGACGCTCGGGAGCAGCGGGGATCGGGCCGCCCCGTGACCGAGGACGTCGCCTTGGAACACATCGTCGGCGTACTCGACGTACCCACAGATTCAGCGGTGTGCGTCAGCAGCCGCCGCTTCGTGCTGGACGGAAATCCGGTCCTGCTGTCGACCTCGCATCGGCCGGCGGATCTCGTGGCAGGGTCAGCCATCACCCGGGAAGACTCCTGACCTCCGTCCCGCTCGGCACGGCCGGCCGCCGCCGCGCGCCCACATAGGTAGGCCGAGGGCATGAGGTCAGAACCGCGGCGGCTGCCCAGGCCCGACCCTGATAAGGATGAGGCCAGACCTCAAAATCAGATTCCTAAACCGTCGCCCGCCGGACCTGGTAGTCCCAGCGTGTGAGCGACCGGACGACGGTCTCGGCGCCAATGGGGTTGGCGCTGTGCACGAAGATCGTGCCGATTCGGAAGGGCCTCCCGTTGAAAGCGGCTTCTTCCATGAGGGTCACCACGGGCAAGATGCTGTCGTCGTCGCCGAGGTCGTGGTCGAGCCAGAGTTCGTCAATGAAGCTGTCGCGGTGCTCTTGCAGGAGCTTGATGCCTTCGCCGCTGCTGCGCGCGATCCGCGTGGTCCACGGCAGCGCCCGGAGGTCGTCTATGCCGAGGATGACGGGCGTCGGTACAGGCGACTCTTCTTTCACCCGACCATTATCACGGCACGGCCGCAGGGCCCAGCGGAGGGGCGAGATCGCCGAACTAGGCCGTTGCGGCTCTCGACGGTGGCACCCTCGGCGTCAGCGGCCGATACGGAGGTGAGCTGTGGCTACGAGACGCAGAGATGCGCGCATGGCGCGTTGCGCCGGCCAGCCGCCGGCAGTCCGAGACGTCACAGGGCCGTGAACGGTTCTTCGAAGCATGGCGCCGCGCCTGACCACTCCCGGGATGCGTGCCAGATCGAGCGGCGAACGACGGTCAACGCCGGGCATCGCATGACCCCCTCTTACACGGGCAACAGTGGGCCATCTGCCCAGGTCGCGCGGACGTTGGCCTCAAAAGCTCAGAGCGCGGGTTCGGTTCCCGTCACCCGCTCCAAAGACGAGGGACCAGGTCGGGGATGCACTCCCCAACCTGGTCCCTTGGCCCCGCGTTGGCGGTTTAGAAGATGCCCTTGTAGCCCTGCCAGCTGGTGGCGATCTTCACGCGCGCGGCGAAGGACCCGTTGCCGTAGCCGCTCTGCCGGTAGAGGTTCCCGGCGGTGTCGCGTGCGATCAGGTCGGCCTTTCCGTCGCCGGTGATGTCGCCGACGCCGACGACCGCGTTGTACGAGGCCCCCCAGCCGGTGGCAATCTTCACGCGCGTGGCGAAGGTGCCGTTGCCCTTGCCGAAGTACCGGTACAGGTTGTTCGACTTGTCCTGGGCGAGGAGATCGCCGATCCCGTCACCGTTCAGGTCCCCGGCCCCGACGACCTTCTTGTAGGTCTTCCAGTTGTCGGCCAGCTTCACGCGTGCGGCCAGCTTGCCGCCCGTCGCACCCTTGTACAGGTACACCGCTCCGGTGGAGGCGTTGCGGGCGATCAGGTCGGGGCGACCGTCCTTGGTGACGTCACCGGGGGAGGTGAGGACGTCGTACTGGTTCCAGCCGGTGCCCAGCGTGGTGTACGGGGTGGTCGGCTTGAGCGCCGTCCCGCAGGCCGGCTTGTACAGCCGGAGGGTGCCGGTGCCGCTGCTCAGCCGGACCAGGACGTCGTTGCAGCGGTCACCGCTCAGGTCCCCGACGGGCACGGCACGGGTGCCCGTCGCCCAGCCGCTGCCGCTGACCTTCCCGGAGAACGTGCCCTTGCCCGTGCCCTGCTGGAACGTCAGCGCGCCGGAGGAATTGAGCGTGAGCAGGTCGCCGACGCCGTCGGGCAGCGCCGAACCGCCGACGTGGTCCCGCCATACCACTGTGCCACCCGTCAACCGGGCCGTGCCGGACTGGACCAACGCCGCTCCCTTCCCGTCCGCCGGCTGAGCCGTCAGCGTCCAGGTGTACGGGCCGTTGGGAAGCCGTCCGCCTGTCGTGTCCCGGCCGTCCCACGTCGTCGCGATCGAGTACTCGGCCGGTCCGCCACTGCGCGTGGCCACCACACGGCCCGTGGCCTTGTGGCGTATCTCCACCCTCCAGGAAGCCGTCGGCTCGGAGAGCCACCATTGACCGCGCCAGGACACCGGGGTCACGTCCGTCTCCACCTGCGCGGTGACATTCCGGTAGGGAGAGACCAGGGCCGCCTCGGGCCGCCCGGTGTGCAGGACGTGGACAACCTGGTCCGGCGTGGAGTACGCGAGGTCACCGCTGCGAGGGTCGAGCGCCACAAGCCCCGCGGCGTCGATTGCCCCCCGCTGGACGGCCGTCCCGGTCTGCAGGCCGTAGACACGCAGCCCCTGCCCGCCCCGGACGGCGACGACACCGTCGCCGAGGTAGGCCTGCGCGGTGGAGGGAAGCGGAATGTTCTTTCTGGACTGGAGGTCGTAGACGCCGCCCGCGGCGTACGGAGCGGTGCTGAGGTTGCACGTCCAGTACAGCCACCGGCCGACGGCCTGCAGATCGACCATGGAGGAGCACCCGGTGTTCACCGTGAAGGACGTCAGCGAGGCCCCGGTGCGTGCGTCCTTGGCCGTGACCTTGCCGCCCGGGGCCGAGGACCACAGGGTGGTCCCCCAGATCGCACCCCTCTGGTACGGCTCCGTGTGCACGACCTTGCCGGAGTCGATGTCCACGACCCGGAGTTCCCGGCTGCCGCCGGCAGGTCTCCCATCGACCAGCACCAGGTTCTCGGATGCCCCCACGATCCTCATCTGGTCCGGGGAATCGTCGAAAGAGTCCTGGAGGCCCGTTTCGATCGGCGTTCCGGGAAACGTCCCGCCCTTGCCCACGACGAACAGCTTGGGCTGCCAGCCGCCGTCCACGCTCACTGTCCCGCGGTACACGGTCCGGCCGTCCCCGGTGGGATACAGCTCGGGGCACAGCCCCCAGCTGACGCTGCACTTGTGGTACGGGACCGGCAGGCCGCCGATCCGCACGCGCTCGCCGTATCCAGGCGCGGTCTCGGTGAGCAGGCGGTCGTACACGAAGGTGGCCCCGTCGCCGTACTCCAGGGTCCTGACGGTGCCGTGATCCAGCGTCAGCCGCTGGAGTGCCATCGGGACCGGCGGGATGCTGAGCACACGAGCCGCGTACGGCACGCCGTCCGCCCCGGCGGTGATGTCCTGGTAGCCGTAGTCCTCCGCGGACTGGCCGCCGACGAGTTGAACGCCGCCGTCCGGCCGGACGGCAACACGGTCCGCCACCGCACGGGCGAGAAGCGTGCGCTCGCCGGAACCGTCGAAGGGGACGGCCACGACCTTCCAGATGGACGCCCCGGACGCCTTCTGACCGAGAAAAGCGTCATAGCGGGCCACGATCAGCGAGTCGCCGACGACGCCGAGAACCTTCGCGTCCTTGAGACCGACCTGAACCTCGCGCACGGGGGTGTCGAACCGGCCCTGCTCATAGATCCGCACGCCACCGGCCTGGGGGGTGACCAGATGAAGGGCGGTCACCACGGAATTCCCGGACACCGTGCCGTACGGCAGAAACGTGGCCTCCGCGGTGCGGAGATCGATCCAGCCGTACTGTGCGACGTCCTCTCCGGGGACCTTCAGAAGTGAGAGGAACCCATGGACGCCGGCCCGCGCGACAGCGATGACGGAGGCCCCCTCCGGGAAGCCTGTCACGCGGCGGTCCACCGTCGTCCCGTTCTCATTGCTCAGCAGATGAAACTCGGTCCAGTCCCCGTCGGCACCAGCTCCGCCCTTGGTCACCACCGTGGTTCCAATCGCCCTGCTGTACACCTGACCTGCGGGGACAGTGACGGTCGTGGTCTCGTCGGTGACCATGTTCCGCAGCAGTACGTCGCCCGTGCCACCGCTGGGCGGCAGCGCCACGATGTCCGAGGCCGCTCCGTAGTACTCCACGGGGTCGTACAACTGCGTGCCTTCAAGCTTTCGGGTCGAGCCGTCCGCGCCCGTCCACTCCAATCCGGAGGGACCGCTCGTGGTGGTGGCGCGGTGCAGAAACCCGGAAGGCCCGACGCTCACCACGGAGCCGGAGCCCGGTGTGACGCGCATGGTCGCCGGAATCGTGGCCTCACTGAACGTTCCTGCATCGGCCGATGCGACCCAGGAGGCAGGACCGACAGTCAGCGACAGCGACACGACCGTCGTGACGGCACTGCGGAGGAGGGCACGTCTGGCCACCTGATTCCACCCCTGATGCGAAAGGACCTGGAACAGGCAGGGGAATCGGCTCGGTCCTCAGCACTCACAGCAAGCAAGCCGGTCAATCCCGGCGTCCCCCGCCCCCCACACCCGAATGATCGGATCCTAACAACAGGCTCACAGGCCACGGAAGAGAAATTCGAACCCGTTCAACACGTCGACCGGCCCGCCGCCGGGACCGTCGGTCGCGGGCGGGCCGGCGCAACTTCGAAGGGGGGCAACTCGCCGTTCGTAGCGGCGGTGGTCAGTTCGGAGAGTTGCACCAGCCCGCAGCACCTGCGCACCACCTGGGGCGGTCAATCTCGGTCGACAAGGGTGGGTCTGACCACGTGAAAAACGGGTGCATACGTCCGGCGGTGCGATGCGACACTCCCCCCATGACCAGCCCGGAGCTCTCCGAACTCGACTATCTGCGGGAGATCGAACGGCTCGCCAAGGCAGTCGTCTCCGCAGCCGCAGGCGAGCGGTCGCATCCTGGCGACGCCGAAGATGACGGCCCGTTCCAACGTACTGTCAACGCCCTGGGCCGGGCACTGTTGCAGTACCACTTCCCCTTGGACGGGTGCCTGGAGGAGGAGGCAGAGCGCCCACAAGTACATCTCGCTGCCGTTGCCATCATCCGCCCCGAGGCCATGCCCATCGGCAGCAATGAGACCTACCCACGCGCCTGTGCCCGACTGGGGGTCGAGGCACGACCTGAAGGGTGGGCGCTGTGGGAGACCTGGGTCGACGGCAACGCGAAGGTCACCATGGTCGTCTCCGCCGTGGACACAACCGAGGGCCTCCTCACCAACTGGGCGAAGGGCAGAAACCTGCTCCCGGTCATGCCCCTGCCCTCGCAGATCGCGCAGGTTCACGCCGGCTGGACCGGCTGGGGGGCGATCTTCTCCCCCTATGGCAAGAGGAAGCTCGGCCTCGACGGACATCCTTGATCCACAGGTATCGGCCATTGCCCGACAAGCGCCGGCGGAGAGCCCGGGCAAGCGGCCCGGGGCTCCTGGTCTCCGCATGACGCGCCTTCGAAGTCGCCCGCCCGATCACGGCATTCGTGTTCACCGGTCGTGCCGTTCGTCCGCGGCGAGGGCGGGGAGGCGAACCGCCACGCGTGGCAGGAAGTAGCCGACGAGGGGCCCCATGCACAGGGCGATGAGCACGGTTCCGACGCCGACGGTTCCGCCCAGGAGCCAGCCGGCGCCGGCGACGGCGATTTCGATGCCGGTGCGCACCGCGGCGATGGGTAGGCGGGTGAGCCGGACGAGTCCGGTCATGATGCCGTCGCGGGGGCCCGATCCGAACTGTGCGCCGAGGTAGAGCGCGTCGAAGAAGGCAAGTGCGACCAGGCCGACTACGAGGTACCCGATCGCGGCGGGTGTCCCCTGGGGGTGGGGGAGGACGGTGGCGGTCGCGTCCGCGGCGAAGCCGACGATGGCGACGTTGAGGAGTGTGCCGAGGCCGGGCAGTTCCCGCAGGGGAATCCACAGGAGGAGCACCAGCAGCGAGATCAGGTTCGTCGTCCAGCCGAAAGAGATGCCGAGGACCTTGGCGGTGCCCTCGGTGAGCACGTTCCAGCTGGCTGCTCCCAGCCCGGACTGGACGAGCGTCATCACGGCGGCCCCGTACCCCACCAGGCCGAGCAGGAGCTGGGGGATGCGGCGCGCCTTTCGGCCCGCCCGGATTTGGGCGAAGGCGCTCATACGGGTCAGGACGGGCTGGTCGTGGCCAGGCGGGACGGAGGTGCGTGCAGCGGTAACAGGAGGTGCCATGACGCAAGCCTGCGAGGCATCTGGACCTGGATTCCATAGCCAGATTCGTTAGGCTGGCCGGGTGAAAGTCACGTCGCACGTGGTCGCAGGCATGCTGGGGACCTGGCAGGAGGGGCCCGGGCCGGCGCATCAGCGGCTCTCGGACAGGCTGCGGCTGCTGGTCCTGGACGGCCGTCTCTCGCTCGGCTCCACCCTGCCGAGCGAGCGTGACCTGGCCACCGCACTCTCCACCAGCAGGACCACCGTCGGCGCCGCCTACCGCACCCTGGTCGAGCACGGATACCTCGCCACACGGGCGCGCGCCAGGGCGACCGTGCGGCTCCCCGACGACACGCCACCCGAGCGCCGGGCCGGCACGAACGCGGCGACCATCGATCTGTCCTTCGCCGCTCCCCCCGCGCCCGTCGAAATCCTCCACGCCGCGTTCGCGGCCGCCCTCGAACAGCTACCGCGGCACTACGAGCGGCACGGCTACGACCGGAACGGCACCGCGGAGCTGCGCGAAGCGGTGGCCCACCGGTATCAACGGCGCGGACTGCCGACGCCGCCCGATCACATCCTGATCACCAACGGCGCGCAGCACGCGCTCGCCCTCCTGGCGCGAACACTCCTGTCGCCACGCGACCAGGTCCTGATCGACCACCCGACCTACCCGCACGCGATCACCACGTTCACCGAGGTGCGGGCCCGGCTCCTCCCCGTCGCCGTGGCGTCCTCGGGCTGGGACACCGCGCAACTCCAGGCGGCAGGCCGCATCGCGAGCCTGGCCTACCTGATCCCCGACTTCCACAATCCGACGGGGCTGTGCATGCCCACGAGCGTCCGCCAAGGCCTGGGGCTCGCGTGTCCCACGGTCATCGACGAAACCATGACCGACCTGGCCCTGGACAGGGAAAGCCCGGAACCCTTCGCGCTCCACATGCCGACCGCCATCAGCATCGGCTCGGTCTCCAAGAGCATCTGGGGCGGCCTGCGCATCGGCTGGATCCGCGCGACGCCCGCTCTCCTGGAACGCGTCCAGCAGACCCGTCACGCCACGGATCTCGGCACCCCCGTCGTCGAGCAACTCGCCACGGCCGTCCTCCTGAACGAGGACCGGACCCGGCGCCCCGGCGCGCTCGGGCAACTGAGGTCGCAACGCGACGTACTGCTCCGAGCGCTCGGCGAGCACCTGCCCGGCCTCCACGCCCCGCGCCCCGCCGGCGGCATGACGCTCTGGGCGACGTTCCCCCGGCCCATCAGCTCACGGCTGGCCGCGATCGCGCCCGACTACGGAGTGACCATCGCAGCCGGACCGCGGTTCGGGATCGGAGGCGCGTTCGAACGCAACATCCGGCTGCCGTACACGCTTCCTCCGGGTCAGCTGACCCAGGCGGTCCGCGGACTCGCACAGGCGGAAGAGGCACTCACCCGGGGCGCTACCGGGGCTCACAGCCCCGCACCCGTGGCATGAGCGTCGACGGCGCGTCGGCGGTGGTGGTGCGCGGGGGCCGGAGCACCGCGCCGAGGGCGGCGCCGCCGGCTGTGGCCGTCGTCCAGATCACGAGCATGCCGAGGAGGAACTCCGGGCGGAGCACGTCACGGACCGCGGACCGCCGGTTCGGCGGGACGGCGTCGCCGGTGCTCAGGTAACCGGCCTGCTGGTTCGCCCAGAACACCGCTTCGGGAACGCCGACGGCGAGCACCGCCACCTGGGCGGCGAGCCCGGCCAGGGCTCCGGCGCGCAGCCCTGAGCCGAACGAGCGGGTGCGCCAGGCGGTGGTGAGCGCGACGGCGAGCAGCAGGACGCTCGGGACGGCCGCCCAGAAGTCGAGGACGCCCGCCCCGTCGTGTGCGAGCGACCAACGCGACGCGGCGTACGAACCGCCCGCCACGACGAGGGCCACCCCGCCGGCCCGCACCCCGCGCCGGGCGGCCGTCCGGAGCGCAGCGCCGTCCACACCCCGCCGAGGGCGAACCTGCGGCGCTCGGAGGGCGGTTCGACGGCGGCGAGTTCGGACCGCAGCGCCGCGCCCCACGCGGCCCGGTGCTCGGGGAGGTCGGCGGTGGGCCTGCGGGCCCATCATCCGGCGGGGACCGCCGGCGCCGACGGCGCGACCCCGGGTGACGCTCGGCGCGTCCACCCGGGGTCGTGTCGTCGTGGCCCGACGGCTCATGTCAGACGACGCGCTTGCGGCCCCAGAGGAAGACGAAGGCCGTGATGGCGGCGGCCAGGGCGAACAGGATCGAGGCGCCGAGCCACTGCATGCCGCTCATCTGGGACATGGGGATGTAGTCCAGCGCCCAGCCCACGATGCCCTTCTGCTTCAGGCAGGCGTCGACCGCCTGTTGCGACCCCGCGTCCGTGCAGGTGCTCCAGCCGAGGGTCTGCCCGGACGAGGTGATGAACGACTGGTCGACCTCGTAGGCGGCGGTGGGAAGGCGGGGGCTGCTGCCGGGGGTCACCCCCGAGTCGGTGGTGAGCCTGATGACGTTGCCGAGGTCGAGCCGGCTGTACGCCCAGACCACCTGGACGGCCGCCGCGAAGAAGAAGGTCACGACCATCGCGAGCAGGGTGCGGCGCAGGAGCATGCCGATCGCGATGCCGCCCACGACGGTGAAGAGCGTGAGCGCGACGGGCACGGGCCCGGTGTTGTCGAAGGCCTGGCCGGAGGTCCAGTCCATGACCGTGTTCTCCTTGCTGACCGGTGCCCACCACCGGCCGAAGGTGAAGGAGAGGGCCACGGTGCAGACCACGACCACCAGCGCGCTGATGCCGAGCTTGGCGGCGAGCCAGCGGGCGGGGCCGGCGGCCTGGGAGGTGACGAGCTTGGCGGTGCCGCTCTCCAGGTCGCCGGCGAGCAGCGGGGCGCCGAGGAAGACACCGAGGAGGATGGGGACGAAGCCGAGGCCGAAGGCGGCCTTCAGGAGCGGGGCGCTGTGCGGGTTGATGTCCTGCGTCCACTTGTCGGAGCTCGCCTCGGGCCAGCCGTGGGCGGTGAGGTAATCCAGCAGGCCGGCGCGCTGGTAGAGCATCCACCCCACGGACAGGGCCGTCGCGGCCAGGATCGTCCAGTAGGCGGCGCGGTGCTGGCGCCAGATGAGCCAGGTCATGCCGCTGAGCCGGGGGCGGCGGACGGCGCTGTCGGCGACCGGGGCCGCGGACGGCGCGGACGGGTTCGCGGTCAGGTTGCTCATGCCGCCGCCCCCCGCGGGCCGTTCACGCCGTACGGCTGCCCCGGGACCTGGGCCACGGGACTGATCAGTGGTGGCGCTTCGGGGGAGCGCAGGTAGGCGAGCAGGAGTTCCTCCAGTTGCGGGGTGTGGGACTGCCACTGGCCGCTCACCGGGCCGTCGGGGCGGATGAGGGCGGTGGCCTGGCGCCCGCTGGTGCGGTACTCGACGACGGTGTGGCGGGCGAGTTCCGCGGGGACGCCCGGGCCCTCGTCGCCGGCCACGCCCTGCAACAGCACGTGGGCGCTGCGGATCTCGTCCACGTCACCGGCGATGCGCAGACCGCCCGTGGAGATGACCAGGAGGAAGTCGCAGACGCTCTCCAGCTCGCTGAGCATGTGGGAGGACATCAGCACCGTGGTGCCGTGCTCGGCGGCCTCGGCCAGCAGGGTGCCCATGAGCTCGTGGCGCACCAGCGGGTCGAGGTCGGACATCGGCTCGTCGAGCAGCAGCAGGTCGGGCCGCTTGCCGAAGGCGAGGGCGAAGGCGACGCGGGTGCGCTGTCCGCCGGAGAGGGTGCCGACCTTCGCGTGCAGGGGCACGTTGCCCGCGCGGACGATCTGCTCGGCGGCCTGCTGGTCCCAGCCGGGGTTGAGCTCGCGGCCCATGCGCAGCGTCTCGGCCACGGTGAAGCGGCGGAACAGCGGCTTCTCCTGGGCGAGGAACGCCGTACGGCGTCCGGCCTCCGCGGACTGGGGCGCCGCGCCGAACACCGTGAGGGTGCCCTCCGACGGCTCCAGCAGGTTGGCGGCGATCGACATCAGCGTCGTCTTGCCCGCGCCGTTGGGGCCCACCAGCCCGCAGATACGGCCGGCCGGCAGGCGGAACGAGCAGTCCCGCAGGGCCCAGCCCCGGCGGTACTTCCGGCCGACCCCGCGGGCCTCCATCGCCGACTCCTCCACCGGGCCACCCATGTCCATGGCATTCATGGCCTCACGCACTGGTCATCCTCATTTCCCCGTCCTCCGGTGTTCCGTCGGCCGCCGTGGTCCCGGCGAACCGCTCCTCCAGGACCGCCGCGACCAGCGCGGCCACGTCCTCGCGCTCCAGGCCCGCCTCGTGGGCCCGGGTCATCCACGCCTCCAGTTCCCCGCGCAACGGGGAGTCGGCACCCGCCTGAGGACGGGCCAGTGAGCGGCGGATGAAGGTGCCGAGGCCGGGCCTCGGCTCGACCAGCCCCTCGCGTTCCAGCTCGCGGTAGGCCTTGAGCGTGGTGTTCGGGTTGACGGCGCTGGTCTCCGCGACCTCCTTGGCGGTGGGCAGCCGGTCCCCCGGCATCAGGACGCCCAGCCGTAGGGCCTGCTTGGTCTGCTGCACGATCTGCTGGTAGGCGGCGATCCCGCTCCGCCGGTCGATGCGGAAGTCCACGTGCTTCAACACCCTTTAGCTACTCGATTAGTGGAATGATGATGAGAGGGGGAGCTGAGCCGTGTCAAACGAAGCGGCCTCACCGGCACCCCTCGGGACACAACCGTGACATTCGTGAGGCGAGGAACGGCGTGGCCCGCGCAGCACGAAGGCCCCGGGCGGGCAGCCCGGGGCCTTCGTGCGGATGGGGGGAGGACGTCGAGGACCGGGTTCGACGGGGAGCGTGCCCCAGGTGTCACGGCCGGGCCGCGGCCGCCGGGTCGGCCTTCCATGCGCTGACGCCGAGCTTCCCCGTCGTGCCGAGGTCGAGTTCGGGGGTCACCGTCACCGCAGGAGCGCCGGGTGTCGCCCGCACCCTCGCGTAGGGCGCGTTGACGGACGTGCCGTCGGTGACGGTGTTGCGCCACATCAGGCCCGCGGTCGCGCTCCCGCCCGGCTCCAGGGTGACCGGACGGGGCGGGTCGTCGAAGCCGGGCACGAGGGCGACGCCCCCGCTGCCCCGGGAGACCTCGACCCCCGTGACGGGCTTGCGCTGCTCGTCGAGGAGCTGGACCGACGGATAGCCCTCGACGCGCCGGACGCGGGAGGAGCAGTTCTCCAGGCGGAGTCCCACCAGGCGCAGCCCCATGGCGGCGTCGCCGTCGTCGGCGGTGAGGCGCAGGCCGGAGGGCGGGCAGGCGCCTCCCGCAGCGGGCACCTCGTCCGCCGGGACGCTCCTGACCTTGACGATGCGCACCCGTTCCGCGGCGTACCGCGGCGCGAGGGGTGCGCCCAGGTCGGCCTCGCCCCTCACGGTGCGGCCGGGCGGGACCGAGGACACGGTGTGCGGCACGTTCGCCAGGGCCTCCCCGGCACCGGAGGTGAGTCCGAAGGTGACGGTGTAGGTGAGGGGTTCGTCGGCGTGGTTGGTGACGCGGAACGCGACGTGGAAGGGGACGCCGGAGCAGTGGGCGGGCGGTGCGCTCACGGCGGTGATCTCGACGTCGCCGTCCCCCTCGAGCACCGCCCGCGGGCGCCGGGGCGACCGGGACGGCAGAGGCGGCGCAGGAGGCACGGTCGTCCCGGTGCGGGACGTCGCAGGCCGTGACCAGGAGCAGGGCACCGGCGAGCACGGCCGGGAGGAGGAGGGCGGGGGTGCGCATCCGGCGACCCCATCAGGACCCTGCCGCTCCCGGCCATGGCGCAGGCCACAATTCCCGTCACACGACCGTCACAAGGCGCGGTGCCCGGGCCGGGCTCAGCGGGAGGCGGCGCTGTCGATCCAGGCGACCACGGCGCTGACCGTGGCGTCGTCGAGCTGCCGGGCGAGGGTGTGCACCGCGTCGCTGTCGCCCGGCAGCGGGGGCACCCCGGCCGCGATGAGCGCGGCGTGGAGCTCGACCCAGCGCGCGTCGACGGCGGCCAGGTGGGCCCCCACCGGGACGCCACCCAGTGACTGCTGCGGAGTATCGAGAAGGTTCATGGTGTTTCCTCTCGGATCTCGGACGGTGTCGACCGGACTCGCCGTGCAGGACAGCCCCGCTCCCCCCACCGGTTGCGCCCTGCCCCCGACTTCACCCGTCCGGCCCTCACCGCGGCCGCCGGGACCTGTGCCATGGGGATGACATTTGCCGGTCCGGTGACGCGGACGGCGGCGCACGGGGCATGGGCTACCTCAGTGCCCGCGCCCGCATCCCACGGAAGGCCTCGGATGATCGACAGGCGGACCTTCGGCACGATCGTCGGCACGGGAGCGGTCGCGGCCACACTGGCCGGGCTCGCCTCGGGGTGCGCGACGACCGGACCGGACGAGAACAAGCCGGCGCCGCCCAGGGCCCCCGGCAAGGAACGGCCCGGCGACGCCCCGGCGTTCGGCCCGCTGAAGCAGGTGGAGGCCGGGGTGCTGGACGTCGGCTACGCCGAGGCGGGACCGGCCGACGGTCCCCCCGTGATCCTGCTCCACGGCTGGCCGTACGACATCCACAGCTACGTCGCCGTCGCACCGCTGCTGGCGGCGAAGGGCTACCGGGTGGTCGTCCCCTACCTGCGCGGTCACGGGACGACCCGCTTCCTGTCCCGCTCGACCCCGCGCGACGCCCAGCAGGCGGTGTTCGCCCTGGACATCGTGGCGCTCATGGACGCGCTGGGGATCAAGAAGGCGGTCCTGGCCGGCTTCGACTGGGGGTCGCGGACCGCGGACATCATCGCGGCGCTGTGGCCGGAGCGGGTCAAGGGGCTGGTCTCGGTGACCGGCTACCTGATCACCAACCGCGAGGCGAACAAGCAGCCGCTGCCGCCGAAGTCGGAATGGGCCTGGTGGTACCAGTACTACTTCGCCACGGAGCGGGGCCGTAAGGGGCTGGAGCGCTACCGGCACGACCTGGGCCGGCTCGTCTGGAAGTTCAACTCCCCGACCTGGGGCTTCGACGACGCCACGTTCGACCGCACCGCGGCGGCCTTCGACAACCCGGACTACGTCCCCATCGTCATCGGCAACTACCGCTGGCGGCTCGGCCTGACCGAGGGCGACCCGCGGTACGACGACATCGAGGCACGGCTCGCCCGCGGGCCCGTCGTCACCGTGCCCACGATCACCCTCGACGGGGCGGTCGATCCGTTCACACCGCCGGGCAACGGCTCTTCCTACCGGGCCAAGTTCACCGGGAAGTACGCGCACCGCACGCTGCAGGGCATCGGGCACAACGTGCCGCAGGAGGCACCGGCGGCCTTCGCCCAGGCCGTGGTGGACGTCGGGCGGCTCTGAGGGGTCCGGCGGGGGCGGCGCCCGTGGCCGAGCGCGGGGGGCCCGGCCACGCGGGGGACGACGTCAGTGGTCGTCGCCGCCGCGGCCCCGGCCCCGGCCGTGGCCCCCGCCGTGGTCGTCACCGGAGCGGTCGTCGTCCCGCACGCGGTCGCCGCCGTGGTCGTCTCCCGGGGGGTCGTCGCTGCCGGCCCGGTCGCCGCCGTGGTCGTCGTACCCGGGCCGCGTCGTCGCCGGTGCGGGCGAGGCGGTGCGGGACGCGTCACCGGAGCGTGTGCGGCCACGGTGCCGGTCGTCCTCCGTGACCCGGCCCGTCCGCGCATCCACGTGCAGCTCGTGCACGACCCCGGCCGCGTCCGTCACGTACACCTCCCAGTAGCCGCGGTGACGGTCGTCCGGCTCGATCTTCGTGACGGTGCCCGGCGTGTGCGCGACCGCGGCGGCCGCGGCCCGGCTGGCCGTGATGCCCGGGGAGCCGTGGTCGTCGCCCGCGTCGCGTCCCGGGGTCGCCCCGGGCGTGGCGGTCGAGGACACCGTGCCGCGCGCGTCGTCGCGCCCGCCGTCGCGCCCGCCGTCGTGGCCGCCGGTGGCGAACGCCGTGTAGCCCCCGGCGACGAGGACCGCGGCCGCGATGGCCGCGACGGTCGTGTTGCGCTTCATGAGGAGCCCTTCCGACCGGGCCGTACCCGGTCTGTGTCAGGTCTGTTCCGTGACCTCAATGTCGCCGGTACAGGCTGAAGGCAGCCTGAAACCACCTGAAGATCTCTTCAGGTTCGATTTGGGAGGCTGGACCCCATGCGTGTGCTCATCGTGGAGGACGAGAGACGGCTCGCGGTCTCGCTGGCCAGGGGGCTGACGGCCGAGGGCTTCGCCGTGGACGTCGTCCACGACGGGCTCGAGGGGCTGCACCGGGCGGGGGAGGGCGTCCACGACCTCGTCGTGCTCGACATCATGCTGCCCGGCATGAACGGCTACCGCGTCTGCGCCGCACTGCGCGAGGCGGGCAACGAGGTCCCCATCCTGATGCTCACGGCCAAGGACGGCGAGTACGACGAGGCGGAGGGCCTCGACACCGGCGCCGACGACTACCTGACCAAGCCGTTCTCGTACGTCGTGCTGGTGGCCCGGGTCAAGGCGCTGCTGCGGCGCCGGGGTTCGGCGGGGGCCTCGCCCGTGCTGCGGCTGGGCACCCTCGTGCTGGACACCGCCGCCCGCCGGGTCTTCCGCAACGACAGCGAAGTGACGCTGACCGCGAAGGAGTTCGCCGTGCTGGAGCAGCTCGCGGTGCGGGCCGGGCAGGTGGTCGGCAAGTCCCGCATCCTGGAGCACGTCTGGGACTTCGCGTACGACGGCGACCCCAACATCGTCGAGGTGTACATCAGCACCCTGCGCCGCAAGCTCGGCGCGGACCTCATCCAGACGGTGCGCGGCGCCGGTTACCGGCTGGCCTCGGCATGAGACGCCCCCGCCCCCTCGGCACCGTCCAGGCCAAGATGTCGCTCGGCGCCACGCTCGTGGTCGCGGTCGCACTGGTGGCCGCCGGGGTGGCCGTGCTGCTCTCGCTGCGCGCCAACCTCACGGGCCAGGCACAGAGCCAGGCCGACGACTCGGCCCGCAGGATCGCCCTCGACGTCGCCAGCCGCGGGGCGGGCGCGGACCGCTACGCCCGGCTCCGGCTCCCCGAGGGCGTGCCGGTGCAGGTGACCACCGAGGACGGGCGGCTGCTGGCGGTGAGCAGGGGCCTGGAACGGATCAGCGGCACCGGGGTCGGCGCCGTCAGGGCCGTCCGCGGGCCCGCCGCCACACCCACGCCCACGCCTTCGCCCACCCCTTCCGCGGTGCCGAGCCGCACCGCGGAGAGCGGCGACGACCACGGCGGCGGCGAGGACGACGGTGGCCACGGGCGCGGCCGGGGCCGGGGCGGCCGGGACGACGCGACGCGCGGCGGCGAGGACGACGACCGGCACGGCGGCGGCGCCACACCCTCACCCGCCGCGGGCGACGACCCGGTGGTCGGCGAGATCGGCCGGACGGTCGTGCACGGCACGGGACGGGCCACGCTGGACGGACGGACCGCCGACTACCGGTTCGCGACGATCAAGGCCACCGACCTCGCCGGGCAGACCGTCCTCATCCACGCGGGCACCTCCCTGGCGGCCCGCGAGAGCGCCGTGAACACCGCGGCGGCGGCCATGCTGGCGGGACTGCCCCTGCTGCTGCTGGTGATCGGCGGCGCGACCTGGCGGGTCACCCGCCGCGCACTCGCTCCGGTGGAGGGCATCCGGCGCGAGATGGCCGCGATCACGGCCTCCGAGGACCTCTCCCGGCGTGTGCCGGAGCCGGCCGCCCGCGACGAGGTGGCCCGGCTGGCGCGCACCACCAACGAGACCCTCACCGCGCTGGAGGCCGCGGTCGAGCGGCAGCGCCGCTTCGTCGCCGACGCCTCGCACGAACTGCGCAGCCCGATCGCCTCGTTGCGCACACAGCTGGAGGTCGGCTCGGCCCATCCGCACCTGCTCGACGTCCCGGGCGCCGTCAAGGACACCGAGCGGCTGCAGCAACTGGCGGGGGACCTGCTCCTGCTCGCCCGCCTCGACGCGGGCGAACGGCCCGCGCGGCGGCCGGTCGACCTGGGCGAACTGGTCGGCGAGGAGGTCCGCAGGCGGCCCGCCGACCGGGTCCCGGTGACCGTCGACGTCGAACCGCTCCGGGACGTGGCGGGCTCGCGCGGCCAGTTGGCCCGGGTCGTCGGCAACCTCGTGGACAACGCCCAGCGCCACGCGCGCGCCGAGGTGACCGTGACCGTACGCCTGCAGGACGGCCTGGTCGTCCTCGCGGTCGGCGACGACGGCGACGGCGTCCCGCCCGCCGAGCGCGAGCGCATCTTCGAGCGCTTCGTCCGGCTCGACGACGCCCGCAGCCGCGACGAGGGCGGTGCGGGTCTCGGCCTGGCCATCGCCCGCGACGTCGCCCACCGCCACGACGGCTCGCTCACCGTCGGCACCGCCCCGGCGGGCGGTGCCCTCTTCGAACTCCGCCTGCCGGCGGCGGCCGCGGACTGACGGGCTCCGGGAGGGGCGGGGCTCGCGC
>NZ_JARAVK010000201.1:0-16920 GCF_033792765.1 Streptomyces sp. PA03-6a
GGGGTGTTCATGCCCATCGAACCGCCGAAGCCGGTGTCGGGGCCACCGCCGCCGTTGCCGCCGCCGCCGCCGCCGTTGCCCCCGCCGCCGCCGTGGCCGCCCTTGCAGCCCTTGTTGCCGCCGCCGTTGCCGCCCCACGAGTCGTCCATGTTGCGGCCGTCGTCGGACGCGCTGCCGAAGCTCTGGGCGGTCAGGCCGTTGCTGTTCTTGTTGTCGTCGCTTCCGTTGTCGTTGCTGTTGTCGTCGCCGTTGTCGCCGCCGTTGTCGCCACCACGACCGCCGTCGTCGTTGCCGCCGCCGCCGTTGCCGCCGCCGTTGCCGCCGCCGTTGTCGCCACCACGACCGCCGCCGCCGCCGTTGTCACCTCCGTTGTCGCCACCGCCGCCGTAACCGCCGCCGCCGTTGCCGCCGCCGTAACCGCCGCCGCCGCCACGACCGTTGTCGTCGTCGCCGCCCCACCACGACTCGCACCGGTCGTCACCGCCGTAGCCGTGACCGCGCCCGTAGCCGCCACCGCCGCCGCCGTGGCCGCCGCCGTGGCCGCCTCCGTAACCGCCCTTCTCTCCGTGCTCGCCGCCGCGACCCTCGCCGCCGCGACCCTCGCCGTCACGGCCCCCGCCGTCACGGCCCTCCTCGCCACCACGGCCGCTGCCGCTGCCGCTGCCGTCGACGCTGACGGTCACGGTCGTCGTGACCTGGCCGTCGGTGCCGTCCGCCTCGTCGCAGGTCAGCTGGACCTGGTAGGAACCCGCGGGCGTGGTCTTGTCCACCAGGAGGCGGAGATTGTTGGTCGCGGCCGTGCCGACCGTTTCCACCTTCGGGATGGTGGTCACGTAGGTCGGCGCCGTGGTGCAGCCGCCGAGCGTGAAGGTGACCACTTCGCCCGGTGCGACGCGGCCGTTGTTGGAGACGGAGACGATCGGGTCTGCGACCGCCACACTTGCCGGCAGGACGACGGCCGAAACCGTCATCGCCGCCGCTGCGAGAATGCGTGAACCACGCATGGGGGGAACCTCCTTGCGGACGGGGCAGGCGGGATTGGAGATCACCGCGACACGTACTGCGACCGCGTCCTTGAGATCCATGGCACGAGGGCGGAGATCTTCACGCACCTCGGAAACGGCACAGGCCTTCCCCCGGACGGGGCATCAGAATTCTGGCCGGAACAGCGTTGTCGCAGGTGGGGAGCCTTACCCGCAGCGGCGTCAGAAAAATGTGAAGAGCTGGTCAAACGGGTGACCGGCAGCGGGTCCGCCGGTGCATCAGGCGATGGTCAGTCAGCCGATGACCTGTCAGGCGACATGCCGTCAGCACGCCGCTGCCGGGAAGCCCACGGCATCGCCTTGCGACACCGCCCCTACGGGGCGCGGACGGGCGCGATGGCACCGGGACAACGGGGCTTGCCGACTGGCGATCTCACGCAGATTCACCAGAACGGCTCACCGGGGGTGTTCATGCACCGCGCCACGAGGGCCTCGGGCCCCCGGGTCTCCCGCGACCTCGACGCCCGTTTCCCGGCGAGGGCGACGGTCCGGCCCGGGCCGGCGATCGGTACGGGGCGGGTGAGCCGGGCGCCGGTGAACCCGAAGCTCCCGGAGCGGCGTTGGCCAGGGCGGGCGAGCACGGGCCAGCACCACCGGCAGACCCCGCACGAGCCGCGAGCACCGGCCACGGCAGCGGCCGGGCCGCGGAGAGCGGTCCGCGACCAGGAAACCGCCCGCCACCCAAGTGGCGCGCGCGTGGTACACGACGCCCGTGGCGACGGCCAGCGAGCGCGAGCCGTAGAGCCCCGGCGCGTGCGGATGGTGAGGGCCCATCAGGACACGGTCGGCATCATCGGCGCTCGTCCTGGCGGCGCGGCACCGGATTGCCCCCGCTGCCGCAGCGCCGCCACCCGATCGGGTGGGGAGCACATTGCCCGGTTGGCGCTGATCCATCCGCGTTTGACGCATACTTCGGTTTAACATCATTTATGACGGACTGTCACTCATGACCGACCGGTCGGAGCTGAAGGACTGCGATGCTGCGAAACTCCGGGGATCACACCACCCCCGTGCCCTGGTACGGACAGCCCGACGCCTGGTACGGGCAGCCCGACCCCTGGTTCGGCCAGCCGTTCGTGCCCGGGCACACGGCGGACGGGACACAGGCGCCCGGCCGGCCGGGCCGCGCGCCGCAGCCCCCGGCCCGGGCCCGGCCCACCCCGCCCGCCGCGCAGGCGGGACAGCCGCCCGCGAAGAAGCGGAAGGCGAAGGACACGTCCACCGCGAAGGCACAGCCTCCGGCGAAGGGCCCCGCGAAGAACCCGGCTCCGGAGCCCGCGAAGCCGCCGGCGCCGGTCGCGGGGAAGCCTCCGGCCCGGCCCGCGGCCAAGGACGCCCGCCCGGCCGCCGGCGCCGCCCCGGCGCGGACCCGGCGTCGGCTCGTGCGCCGTCCCGGTCCTCCGCGCGGCGGCACCGCCGGTCGGAGCGGGAGCGGGCGCCCCGGGCAGCTGAAGCTCACGCGGCGCGGCCGCGGCGCGGTCGGGGTGCTCGTGTGCTCGGTCCTCGTCGCGGGCGTGGTGCTGACCTTCGAGGGCTTCGCCGGGATGGACGGCCCGCCCCAGCCGTCGGCCGCATCGGCGGCGCAGTCCGACGCGGCGGCGATCAAGGCGCCGCCGCCGCTCCCGCCCGCCCAGCCGACACGCATCCGCATCCGCTCCGTGAGCATCGACGCGCCGATCATGAACGTGGGGCTGGACAGCCGCGGCGTGATCGCGGCCCCGCCGCTGGAGAAGGCGGGCGAGGCCGCCTGGTTCAAGGACTCGGTCAGCCCGGGGGCCCGGGGCTCCTCCGTCATCGTGGGGCACGTCGACAACGAGAGCGGGCCCGCGGTCTTCTACAGCCTGGGGGCGCTGAAGAAGGGTTCGACCATCGACGTCGTGCGGGACGACGGCACCACCGCGATCTTCACCATCTACGGCATCGAGGTGTTCACCAAGGCCGAGTTCCCCGCCAAGCGCGTCTACGGGGACACCAAGGACCCCGAGCTGCGCGTGATCACCTGCGGCGGCACCTACAGCAAGGACTCGGGGTACTCGGGCAACGTCGTGGTCTTCGCCCGCATGTCCAAGACGAAGCAGGCCAAGGTGTGACGGGTGCGGGCGGGCGGCGGGGACCGGTCGTCAGGTCCAGGCCCCGCGTTCGGTGTACACCGCGCGCAGGGCCTCCAGCCGGTCCGTCATGATCCCGTCCACGCCCAGGTCCAGCAGGGTGCGCATCCTGGCTTCGTCGTTGATCGTCCACACGTGCACCTGCAGGTCCAGTCCGTGCGCCGCCGCGAGGAACGCGGGGTCGACGACCCGGATGCCGTACGCCTGCTCGGGCACCTGCACGCACACCGCGCCGCGCCGCCGCGCCGCGGCGAGGAGCAGCCGTTCGGCGGCACGGCCGCCGCGCGAGAGCAGCCGTAGCTCCGCCACGCCCCGGGTGCCCAGCGAACTCGCCAGCCGCGGGCCGCCCAGCGCGCGGGCCCGGACCAGCCGGGCCTCGGAGAACGAGCCCACGCACACCCGGTCCCAGGCGTCCGCGCGGCGCACCGCCTCCACCAGGGGCTCGACCGCGGCGTCCGACTTGGTGTCCACGTTCCAGCGGGCCTCCGGGAACTCCTCCAGCAGTTCCTCGAACAGCGGCACCGGCTCGCGGCCCGCCACGCGTGCCCGGCCCACCTGGCTCCAGGGCAGGTCCGCGATCCGCCCGCCGGTGTCGGTGACCCGGTCCAGGGACGCGTCGTGGAAGGCGACCAGGACGCCGTCCGAGGTCAGGTGGACGTCGGTCTCCAGGTAGCGGTAGCCGAGGTCGACGGCCCGCCGGAAGGCCCAGGCGGTGTTCTCCAGGCCGTCCGCCGTGCCTCCGCGGTGGGCGAAGGCGATCGGGGCCGGGCTGTCCAGGTACGGATGGCGTATGGCGCTCACTCCGGCAGTATGGCGCGCCCCTCCGGGGTGTCCGCCACCGGCCGCCCCCCACGGGCGACGACCACCGATTCGTCCTCCGGCCGCGACCGCGGCAGCTCGAACAGCCGCAGGAAGAACTGGGCCAGCGGCCCGATCGACACCGCGTACACGACCGTGCCGATCCCGACGCTGCCGCCGAGCACGAAGCCGACCGCCAGCACGGTCACCTCGATCGCGGTGCGCACCAGGCGGATCGAGCGGCCCGTGCGGCGGTGCAGGCCCGTCATCAGGCCGTCGCGGGGGCCGGGGCCGTACCGGGCGGTGATGTAGAGGCCGGTCGCCACGCCGTTGAGCACCACGCCCGCCACCAGCAGCGGGATCCGCACGCCCAGACCGTGCGGCTGGGGCAGCAGGGCGAGGGTCGCGTCCATCGACAGGCCGACGACGAAGACGTTGGAGACGGTGCCGAGGCCCGGCCGCTGCCGCAACGGCCACCACAGCAGCAGGACGAGCGCGCCCACCGCCACCGAGACCAGGCCGATGCTGACCCCGGTGTGCCGCGAGATGCCCTGGTGGAGGACGTCCCACGGGTCGAGACCCAGCGCAGCGCGCACCTGCAGGGCCGCGCTCGCGCCGTAGAGGGCCAGTCCTGCGTACAGGTGCAATAGGCGGCGTGCGGTTCTGGATTGGCCCTCCACGGGACCCCCCTATGGCCATGACGAGTGGATGCGCGACACTATGTGGCATGGTCCTGGGAGAAATCCATGGCCAATATGCGGAAGGTGGACCGGAAACCATGTCGCAGTGGACCGCAACGGTAGGGGTCACTCATCTCGCGCGTCTGCTCGAGCCCCGTCCGGCGCAGCGCGCCACCGGCCGCCGTGTCCCCGCCTACCGGGGGCTCGCCGACGGCATCCGGGTCCTGGTCCTGGAGGGACGCGTGCCCGTGGCCGCACGGCTCCCCGCGGAACGCGAGCTGGCACTCGCCCTGGCCGTCAGCCGTACCACCGTCGCCGCCGCGTACGAGGCGCTGCGCGCCGAGGGCTTCGCCCGGTCACGGCGCGGCGCCGGCACGTGGACCGCCGTCCCGGAGGGCCACGCCCTGCCGACCCGCGGTCTGGAGCCGCTGCCCCCGGACGCCGCGGGCACCGTCATCGACCTCGGCTGCGCGGCGCTGCCGGCACCCGAGCCGTGGCTGACGCGTGCGGTCGAGGGCGCCCTGGCCGACCTGCCGTCCTACTCGGCCACCCACGGCGACTTCCCCGCCGGGCTGCCCGTGCTGCGCGAGGCCATCGCGGCCCGCTACACCGCGCGCGGCATCCCCACCCTCCCCGAGCAGATCATGGTGACCACCGGCGCCATGGGCGCCATCGCGGCCGCCGTGCGCCGCCTGGGCGCCCCCGGCGAGCGTGTCGCCGTCGAGTCGCCGAGCTACGCCAACGTCCTGGAACTGCTGCGGGAGAACGGTGCCCGGCTCGTCCCGGTCGCCATGCGCGAAGGGCTCGGCGGCTGGGACCTCGACGCCTGGAAGCGCGTCCTGCGCGACGCGGCTCCCCGCATGGCCTACGTCATGCCCGACTTCCACAACCCCACCGGCACCCTCGTCCCCGACGACCAGCGCCGCGCCCTCGTCGAGGCCGCCCGCGCCGCCGGGACCGTCCTCGTCGCCGACGAGACCATGGCCGAGCTGCCGCTCGACGCCGCGGCACCCGCGCCGCGCCCGATGGCCGCCTTCGACCGCGGCGGCAGTGTCATCACCGTCGGCTCCGCGAGCAAGGCCATCTGGGCCGGGCTGCGCATCGGCTGGGTCCGCGCCGCGCCCGACGTCGTACGCCGCCTCGTCAGCGCCCGCGCCTACCTCGACCTCGGCTCACCCGTCGTCGACCAGCTCGCCGTGGCCTGGCTGCTGCGCACCGGGGCGTGGGACGACGCGGTCGCGGCCCGTCGTGAACGGGCCCGTGCCCACCGCGACGACCTCGTGGCGGCGCTGCGCGAGCGGCTGCCGGACTGGGAGTTCGCCGTCCCGTCCGGCGGCATGACCATGTGGGTGCGGACCGGCGACGTCTCCGGCTCACGCCTCGCCGTCGCGGGCGAGCGCCTCGGCGTCCGCGTCCCCTCGGGTCCGCGCTTCGGCGTCGACGGCGCCTTCGAGGGCTACGTCCGGCTGCCCTTCACCGTCGGGGGGCCCGTCGCGCGCGACGCCGTCGAGCGCCTGGCGGCAGCCGCGCAGACCGTCCGCGACGGAGGCGGCTCCGAGGGCGAGGGCGCTGGGCTCTTCGTGGCCTGAGGTGGCCTGCCGTGGCCTGATGGACCCCCGGACAGGAGCCGGGACGGCTCGCCTGGCGAGCCGTCCCGGTCGGGGACGCCGTCCGGCTCAGCGGCCGTCGGGGAGCTCCGTGAGGCGGAGACGGAGCTCGACCTCCTGGTCGCCGGAGACCGATCCCTGCTCCTCGAGGCGGAAGGAGTCGCCGAGCACCTTCTTGACCTCGCGTACGTGACGGGGCCCGCCGGAGAGGTCCGCGGTCAGGGAGCCGTCGAGGTGGACGGGGCCGAGTTCGTGGCCGTGGCTGCGGGTGTCGACGGAGGCGGCCCACACGGTCGGGTGGGAGGACCCGGGGCGGGGCTCCACGGCCTCGGTGAGCGACTCGCCGGGACGTGTCGGGAAGGCGGCCTCCAACGCGCCGAGCACGGCTCCGGCGTCCTGGCGCTCGCAGCCGGTGAGGAGGACGTCGACGTGGGAATTGGTGTGATGACTGCTCATCAGCGGTTCTCCTATCGCAGGAGGCCCGGCACGGTGCGTCCGGCACCGCAAGCCGCGCCCCCCTTCAGCGTAGGACGGCGACCGGGTACCCGCAGCGGGCGCCCTGCGCGCCCTGCGCGTAGAGCGAGGGCTGGGTCACGTTCCGTCGCGGCCGCCGTGGTCGGCCCCCGCGCGAGGGCGGGGGCCACCACGGGCGCGGGCGGCTAGAACGTCAGCTTCCAGCTGTTGATGTAGCCGGTGTCCTGGGAGGCCACGTCCTGCACGCGCAGCTTCCACGTGCCGCCTGCGACCTCGCTCGACGCGTTGACCGTGTACGTGGCGATGACGTTGTCCGCGGAGTCGCTGCTGCTGGAGTTCTTCAGCCGGTAGCTGCTCCCGTCCGGGGCGACCAGGTCCACGACGAGATCGCCGCGCCAGGTGTGCCGGATGTCCACGCCGACCGCGAGGGCCGCCGGGGCGTTGCCGCTGACGCCGCTGACGGTGATCGAGGACGTCACGGCCGCGCCGTTGTCGGGGACGCTGACGTCCGCGGTGTTCTCGAAGACCGTGCCGGGCGGGGGAACGGTGGCGGTGCCCAGGGTCCAGATCGCGTTGGCGATCGCGTCGCTGTTGTTGTCCAGCGCGGTGTCGTTGATGTTCGACGCCGTGTCGCAGGAGGAGTGGTAGCAGCGGTCGAAGGCCTGCCCGGCCGTGCCGCCCCACTTCTGCGCCTGTGCCGAGGTCTTGGTGTAGTCGGCGCCGGAGAACAGCCCGCCGACCGGGATGCCCGCGTTCTTGAAGGGCGCGTGGTCGGAGCGGCCGTCGCCCTCGGTCTCGATCTCGGTCGCGATCCCCTTGGCGGTGAAGAAGTCCTTGAAGACCTTCTCCAGTGCGGCGTTGTCGTCGTAGACGAAGTAGCCGGGGTTGGGCGAGCCGATCATGTCGAAGTTCAGGTAGCCGTCGATCTTGGCCCGGTCGGTGGTGGCCAGGCCGTTGACGTACGCCTTGGAGCCGATCATGCCCAGCTCCTCGGCGCCCCACCAGCCGAACCGCAGGTGCTTCGTGGGCTGCAGGTTCTCGCGTGCGACGGCCAGGGCGGTCTCCAGGACCGCGGCGGAACCCGAGCCGTTGTCGTTGATGCCGGGCCCCGCGGTGACCGAGTCGAGGTGCGCCCCCGCCATGATCACGTGGTTGGTGTCGCCGCCGGGCCAGTCGGCGACCAGGTTCCAGCCGGTGGCGCCGCTGGAGGTGAACTGCTGGAGCGTGGTGGTGTAGCCGGCGGCGTCCAGCTTGGCCTTCACGTAGTCGATCGAGGCCCGGTACCCGGCTCTGCCGTGGGCACGGTTGCCGCCGTTGGCGGTGGCGATCGACTGCAGCTGGCTCAGGTGCGCCTTGACGTTCGCCACCGGGATGTCGGGGGCTGCCGCGAGGGCGGCGGGCCGTGCGGAGGCGGGTGTCGCCGACGCGGGTGTCGCGGAGGCGGTGAGCAGGGCCGCGGCGAGCGCGGTGGCGGCCCCGGCCGCGACGATCTTGAATGCGGGCACAGGTCACTCCGGTGTGTGGGGGATGGAGTTGCGCGGGACTGTGCGGGCGGTACGGAGGCATACTTGACGTGTGCATGCCTGGGCGCATCCTGTGGGTCGCGGGGCCTTCCGTCAAGAGCGCATACCGGACGCCGCGTTCCGGGAACCGGGCGCGCTAGGGTCGTGACATGGCTGACGACGAAGGCCCCGTGCGGGTCGACGCCTGGATCTGGTCCGTACGGCTCACCAAGACGCGCTCCATGGCCGCCACCGCGTGCCGTGCCGGGCACGTGCGGGTCAACGGCGAGCGCGTCAAGCCCGCGCACGCGATCCGCCCCGGTGACGAGGTGCGGCTGCGCGGTGCGGGGCACGAGCGGATCGTCGTCGTCACACGCCTGGTGCGGAAGCGGGTCGGCGCGGCCGTCGCCGCGGAGTGCTTCGTCGACAACAGCCCTCCGCCGCCCACCCCAGAACAGGTGCCGGCCCCCGTCCTCCGTGACCGTGGCACGGGCCGGCCGACCAAGCGGGACCGGCGGGACATGGAGCGGCTGCGCGGCACGCGCTGAGACGGGGCGGTGGGTGGTCAGCCCGTGGCGGTGGCCGGGAGGCCGAGGGCGGTGAGGCGCGCGCGTGCCTCGTCGAGCTGCGGCCAGCCGTCCGTTCCGGCGAGCAGCGCCTCGCCGGAACGCTGCTCCCGGGCGGCGGCCACGCGGTCACCCGCGAGGGCCAGCGCCTCGGCCAGGTGCAGCCGGCACAGCCCCTCCGCCACGGGATGGCGCAGACCGCTCAGCACCGTGAGGGCGGCCTCGAACTCCCGGACCGCCGCGGCGGGATCGCCCAGCAGGACGAGCAGGCCGCCGAGGTCCCCGCGGGCGTAGGCGGTCCCCGGCGCGTTGCCCAGCTCCTCGAACAGGCGCAAGGCCGTACGGTGGCAGGCCAGCGCGGTCGCCGTGTCCCCCTCCTCGCGGGCCACCAGGCCCAGGCCGCCCAGACCGTACGCTTCGCCCAGCCGGTTGCCGGCGCGACGGTGGACCGCCACAGCCTCCTCCGCCGCGGCCCGGGCCTCGGCGACCCGGCCCTGCCGCAGGTACGCGGCCGCGGCCAGCCCGCGCAGCTGGGCGTACGCGGGTGAGGAGCCCACGCCGTCCGCCAGCAGCGACAGCGCCCGCTCCGCTTCCCGCGCGGCCGCGTCGAACTCCCACCGCACCAGGTGCACCGTGGCCAGTTTCCCGAGTGCGTCGGACTCCTCGGGGGGCATGCCGAGCCCGCGGTACAGATCCCGCGCACGGCGCAGGTGGTGCAGGGCCCCGGCGGTTCCGCCCGTCTGCCGCAGTACGTCCCCGAGGTGGCGGTGCGCGTCCGCCTCCCACTTGGTGTCGCCGGTCCGGCCCGCCAGCTCCGCCGCCTCCCGCAGCAGGGGCGCCGCCTGCTCCAGGTTGCCGTCCGCACCGTGGATGGAGCCGATGACCAAGGCGGCGCGCGCGGTGATGCGCGCGTCGCCGGCCGCCCGTCCGGCATCCTCGGCCGCCCGCCAGACCCGCAGCCGCTGCGCGTGGTAGTGCTGCAGGTGCCAGCCGTGCTCGGCGGCCTCGGCCAGCCGGAACACGCGCTCGTGGGCACCGGCCGCCGCGCCCTGCCGGGCGACCGCGGCGAGGTTGGCCGCCTCGTCCGCGATCCAGCGGGGCGGGTGGTCCCCGGCTGCGGCCGCGTACCAGTCCAGGAGGCGTTCGGTGATGCGGTCCGCGGAGCCCGGTGGTTCCTCCGCCGCGAGCCGTTCGCGGGCGAAGAGCCGGATCAGGTCGTGCAGGCGGTACCGCTCCCCGCCCGAGCCCTCCACGAGTTGGGCGTCCACCAGGCGGTCGACCCCGTCACGCGCCTCGGACCCGCCCGTCCCGGCCAGCGCGGCCGCCGCCCCCACGGGGAACTCCCCGCCCGGGAAGGCGCCGAGCCGCCGCAGCAGGCGGCGGTCCCGCGGGGCCAGGTCCTCGTAGGCGGTGCCGAGCGTGGCGCGGACGGCCCAGGCGCGGAAGTGGAGTTCGTCCAGCCGGGTCCGTTCGTCCTCCAGCCGCCGGGCGAGTTCGGCCACCGCCAGCCGGGACCGGGCGGCGCGCGCGCCCGCCACCCGGATCGCCAGCGGCAGCCCCCCGCAGGCCCGGACCACCGCCGTGGCGGCCTCCGCGTCGGCCGCGCCGCCGTCCGATCCGCTGACGCGGGCCAGCAGTACCAGGGCCTCGGCGGTGCCGAGTGGGGCGAGCTCGAACGCGACCGCCTCGGGCAGATCGGCCGGCAGCGGGCGGCTGGTCACGATCGCCGCACACCGCGGGCCCGCGGGCAGCAACGGCCGTACCTGGGCGGCGTCCTGGGCGTCGTCCAGGACGACCAGCAGCCCGCGGTCCGCCGCCAGGGTGCGGTAGCGCGCCGTCAGGGCTTCGGTATCGCCGTACGGGGCCGGTTCGGCGTCGCCGAGGGCGGCCAGGAACCGGGCGAGCGCCTCGTCCGGGCTCATCGGATCGCCGCGCCCCGCACCGAGGTTCACGTACAGCTGGCCGTCCGGGTACGCCGCGCGCAGCAGGTGCGCCAGCCGGTTGGCCAATGTCGACTTGCCGACTCCCGGCGGGCCGGCGATCGCCACCACCCGGGCGCCGCCCGCGATCGCGGCCCGCAGCGCCGCCTCGTCGGCCTCCCTCCCGGTGAAGTCGGCCACCTCGGGCGGCAGTTGCGCGGGGTTGAGGCGCGGGGCCGGATCCGTTGCGACCGCCGTGGACGGCGCCGCGGGGAGTTGCAGATGCTGCTGCCACAGGGCCAGCCCGGCCGCGGCGACCGCACCCGCGCCGACCGCGGGCCAGGCCCAGACGGCCAAGGGGCGGAGCGCGGGCGGCAGGACGCCTCCCGTGGCGACGTTCACCGCGACGGCCAGGGCCACCGACACCACGCCCGACGCCAGTGCCATAAGCGCGAGCACCCAGCCTCGCCGCACCGCCCCACCCCCAAGACCACCGTCGCCCGGTCCCGCGCAGGATCCCGCGAACCCCGCCCCTCGCGGAAGTGCCCGTCGGCGCCCGCACGGTACCGGTGGCCGGCATCGCCGGGCGGGCCACGGCCTCGGCTTGGGGTATGCCTCGGATCCGCCAACGCCTGGTCCCTGGGCTCTCGCCCCGGGGCGGCGTCAGGAACCGCCGTCGCCGGGGCACCTTGTGCGGTCGCCGGGTGGGCGTGGGGCACGGCGCGGGCGCGCCGTCACTCGTTGTGGAGGACCTGCGCGATGGTCAGGCGGGCCGCGCGGCGGGCGGGGAGGTAGGCGCCGAGGACCGCGATGGCGATGCCCGTCACGGCGAGGGCGGTCAGGGCCGGGGGGTGCCAGACGTCCGTCATGTACGGGGGGAGGGTCAGGTCGACCGCGTCCACCATGCGCGGGACGACCTGCCGGTAACCCCAGATGCCCAGGGGGACGCCGAGTGCGGAGCCGAGGGCACCGAGGGCGGCCATGGAGGTCGTCATCATCACCGTGACCTGCCGCGGGGTCATCCCGATGGACTTGAGCATGCCCAGGTCGCGGCGCCGGTCGCGGGTGTTGAGGACGACCGTGTTGAAGACGCCGAGCGACGCGACGACGGCCAGCATCGCGGTGAGCACCGAGGCGGAGCCGACGACGGTCTGGGTGATGGCGTTCGGGCCCGTGACGGCCGGGCTGACGCCCGGGTCGGCGGCCGCGGCCGCGCGGGCGTAGGCGGCCGGGTCGGTGCCGTCGCGGAGCTTGACGTGGTAGGCGATGGGCTTTTCCCCGGGAGCGAGCGCCGTGAACGTCGGCCAGTCGGCGACAAGCAGTTGGCCGTCGCTCTCCATGAACGCGCCGACGACGGTCACCTCCTCGCTCCGGTCGCCCTTCCGCAGCCGCACGGCGTCGCCGACGCGCAGTCCGGACTGCCGGAGCCAGGCCGTTCCCGCGACGACTTCTCCGGCCCGCCGCATCCAGCGGCCCTCGGTGAGCACGCCGCCCAGTTCGGGCCCGTCGCCGCGGCGGCCCTCGAGCATGGCCTTGCGCGTGGAACCGGCGACCGTCACGTCCACGTCCCCCCGGGCGGTGATCCCGGCGACTCCGGGCAACGAGCGGAGCAGGGAGTCGAGTTCGGGGTCCGTGTGTTCCGGGTCGACGACCTCGCCGTGCCGCACGTTGCTCGCGTACACGGTGACCTGGTACGCGTCCCGGCCCGCGTTGCCGAACCGGGTCATCGTCGTGGCCAGGCCGGACGCGAACGTCACCGTGGTCACGCCCAGGACCACCGCGGCCACCGTGAGGGCGCTGCGGCCGGGCCGGGCGAACGGCAGCCCCATGCCGAGGCTCACCGAACGCGGCAGCCGGCTGCCGGCCAGGCATCGCTGGACGCCCAGGGCGCGCCCCGTCCGCGGGGCGGTACCCGCGCTGATCGCCCGCGCCGCGGAGAGCCGGTGCGCGCGCAGCGAGGGGGCCAGCGCGGCGAGGACGCAGACGGCCGGCATGCCGAGCAGGGCGAGCACGTTCACCCAGGGCGCGATGCCGACGCTGTCGTGGAACACGCCCGCGTCGGGCCCGGTGAACGTGAACTCGAAGAAGGGCCCCGCCAGCAGGTTCCCGGCGACCACGCCGGCGGCGCAGCCCAGGACCGCGGGCGCGGTCACCATCACCAGGTACACGGCGAGCACCTGTCCCGGTGTGAACCCCAGGGCCTTGAGAATGCCGATGTGCCGGAAGCCGGAGATGACCGCGCCGCTCACCACGTTGGCCACGATCAGCACGGACACGACGATGCCGAGGATGCCGAAGGCCATCAGGTAGGGCGCGTACGCCCGCGCCGCCCCGCCGATCCGGTGCTTGAGCGTGAGGTACGACTCGGAACCGGCGAGCGCGCCCTGCGGGAGCCGTGCGGTCACCGTCCCGAGCTGTTCGCGGAGCCGGGCGTCCGACGAGGCGTCGGAGAAGCGGAGGAGCAGCTGCGTGGTGGCCGGGTGCAGCGCGTCGATCTGGGCGGGCGCCACCCAGGCGTCCGCGGTGCGGCTCAGGTCGAAGGCGAAGCCCACGATGGTGAGCGTGGGACCGGAGGGGACCGGGATGCGTTTGCCCAGGTCGTCGTCGGTCCAGTCCGGCTGCCGGTTGAGGACCACCTCGCCGGGCGCCGTCGCCCAGCGGCCCGCCCAGAGGTCCAGCCGGTCCACCGCCCCGCCCGGCTCCGCCCGGCCGACGACGGTGACCTCGCCGAAGACCCCGTACTTGGCGGTGTCCCGCGGCAGCTCGACCGTGGCCTGCGGGAACGGTCCGCCGACGGCCTCGACGCCGGGTTCCCGCGCCGCCTGCGCCAGTTGGGCGTCCGAGGTCCTGGACCGGTCGAACACGGCGACGACATGGGGTCCGTGCTGCTTGCCGAAGGCCTTGTCGAAGGGCGCGGAGGCCGCGTCGACCAGTCCGAGCGCGACGACGATCGCCCCCGTCGAGGTCAGGGTGACCAGCGCGATGACGAGGGTCTGGAGCCTGCGCCGCCGTACGGCCGCCCGTGCGGCCCGCCACACCGCCCTCATGCGGACGGCTCCAGGGTGTGCTGCCCGGTCACCCGGCCGTCGGCGAGGGTGACCAGGCGGCTGGCGCAGCGGCGCGCGAGGTGCTCGTCGTGCGTGACCATGACGAGCGTCTGCCCGATCTGGTTGAGGTCGAGGAGCAGGTCCATCACCTGCTCGCCCGCGCGGCTGTCCAGGGCGCCGGTCGGCTCGTCGGCGAGCAGGAGGGCGGGCCGGTTCATCAAGGCGCGTGCCACGGCGACGCGTTGCCGTTCGCCGCCGCTCAGCACGGCCGGATAGGCGTTCGCGCGGTCCGCGATGCCGAGTTCCTCGAAGAGTTCCAGGGCGCGGCGGCGGGCCGGCCGGGCGGGGGTGCCGGTCAACTGGGCGGCGAGCGCGACGTTGTCCAGCGCGGACAGGTCGTCGACGAGGTTGAAGAACTGGAAGATCATGCCGATGCGGCGCCGCCGGTACAGGGCGAGGCCCCGCTCGCTCAACCTCCCCACGTCCTCGCCGTGCACCAGCACCGTGCCGGACGTGGGCCGGTCCAGGCCGGCGATCATGTTGAGCAGGGTGGACTTGCCGCACCCCGAGGGGCCCATCACCGCCACCGCCTCCCCGGCGCGGATCTCCAGCGTGACGCCGTTCAGGGCCGTCGTCTCGCCGTATTCCTTGCGTACGCCGTCGAGCCGTACGACGGTCTTCCCGCTGCTGTCCTCAGTGACCATGCACAGGACGCTAGGGGCGCGGCGCGGCCCGGACATCCCTCCCCGGATGGCACATTGCCGGGGATCTCATCCTGGGGATGCAGGAACCCTGCATCCAGGGGCTGATGCGTCCGGGGTGGTCGTCTGCGAAGGTGATCCGGTGGCGAGAGGGGAACCGGACGTGCTGGTCGTGGCGCTGGGGGTGGCGTGCTTCGCCGCCGTGTGCCTGGCGGTGGCCCTGGTGCGCACGCGGCGCCGCTGGCAGGCGGCCGTGGGGGAACGCGGCTGGCTACTGGAGCGGGAGCGGGAGAGCGCGGCGCGCGCCGCGGTGGCGGCCGAACGGGACCGGATCGCACGGGAGTTGCACGACATCGTCAGTCACAACGTCAGCCTCATGGTGGTCCAGGCCGGGGCGGCGCGTGAGGTGCTGGGCACCATGCCGGACGAGGCCGCGGCGGCGCTCCGGGCGGTCGAGGACGCGGGGCGCGGCGCCATGACCGACCTCCGGCACCTGCTGGGACTGCTGGCGCCGTCCGCGGACGGAGTGGACGGCGAGGACGCCGGGGGTGGGGAGCCTGCTCCGGGTGGGCCCGGCGACGAGGGCGTCGAGGCGCTGGCCCCGCAGCCCGGCCTGGACCGGCTGGGGGCGCTCGTCGACCGGGTCTCCTTCGCCGGGCTGCCCGTCGAGGTGCGCGTCTCCGGCGAACCGCGCCCCCTGCCGCAGGGCATCGACGTGACGGCGTACCGCATCGTCCAGGAGGCGCTGACCAACGCGCTGCGGCACGGCGACGGCGGGAAGGCGGAGGTGACGGTGCGGTACGCGGAGCGCGCGCTGCGCGTCGAGGTGCTCAACACCGGCCCCAGCGTGCTGAACGGAGCCGGGAGCGCGCAGTCCGCGCAGTCCGTGACGGCCCGCAACGTGGCGCGCCGCCGTGAGGGCACCGGACGCGGTCTGCTGGGCCTGCGCGAACGGGTCGCGGTGTACGGCGGAGACCTGGACGCCCGGCGCCGCCTCGGCGGCGGTTACCGGGTCAGGGCACGCATCCCGCTGGACCGGCCGTGACGGCGGCCGCGGACGGGGCGGCCCCCGCGGCCCCCCGCGTGCTCATCGCCGACGACCAGACCCTCATCAGGACGGGCTTCCGGCTCATCCTCACCGCGCGCGGCATTACGGTGGTCGGCGAGGCCGCGGACGGCGCGGAGGCGGTCGCCGAGGCACACCGGCTGCGGCCGGACGTCGTGCTGATGGACATCCGCATGCCGGCCATGGACGGCCTGGAGGCCACCCGCCGCATCCTGGAGCGGACCCCGCAGTGCCGGGTGCTCATCCTGACCACCTTCGACCTGGACCGCTACGTCTACACGGCGCTGTCGTTGGGGGCGAGCGGCTTCCTGGTCAAGGACGTCACGCCGGAGCACCTGGCGGCGGCCGTACGGCTGGTCGACACGGGGGACGCCCTGCTGGCGCCGTCGATCACACGGAGGCTGGTGGAACGCTTCGCCTCCGGGGCCGCGGCCGCGCAGGACGGGCCTTCGGTCCACACCGACCTCGCCGTCCTGACCCCCCGTGAGCTGGAGGTCCTCACGCTGCTGGGCCGTGGCCTGTCCAACCTCGAACTGGCCGCGGAACTGACGCTGAGCGAGGCGACGGTGAAGTCGCACGTCGCCCGCATCTTCGCGAAGCTCGCGCTGCGGGACCGGGCCCAGGCGGTGGTGCTGGCCTACGAGACGGGCCTGGTGCGGCCGCGCGGCCCGGGTGCCGGAGGTTCCCCGCAGCGGTGACCCCGCCGCCCGCGAGGCACGGGCGCCCCAACGTAGCCCGTGTGCGGGTCGCTCGCTCCCCGCCCTCCCGCCGGCCGGTGCTGCGACGGCGTGGTCGCAAGTCACGTGGACCCTCGCCGGGTTGCCGCTCCGGGACCGCGCTCAGGCGATGGGTCAGCCGCAGTCTGCCGCGCGGAGGCGTTCTCGCACGGCGAGGTGCCGCGGCGGTGGCAGTGACGTCGCACGTCGACCACCTTCTTGCCCCGCTTGGTGTGTGCGACCGTTCCCCGGCAATGGTGCCGCCCCATGGGGCGGCAGGACGGCCTCGGCGCGGGGAACCGCCGGACGGTGGGCCGCAGTCGATGGCGACGCCGCCAGGGCTGCCGCGGGCGCGGGACCCTCGGCGCCGAGGGTCCCCCGGAGTGCTGAACCGCCAGACTGCGGGCCGGGGTCGCCGGGCGGGATGCGCGCCGTGGCGATGGCGCGCGGAGCGACGCCGAGGGGTGCCCGGGGCCGGTGACGGTGCTGCGTCGCCGGAGCGGTGAACCGCGGCCTTTGGGGGGCCGTTGAGGAGCCCGGTGCGCGAGGCACGGGTGCCGTCCCGAAGTCCTTGCGTGGGTCGGCGCTTCAGGACCGTGCCCGGGCGTCCGGCCGCGGCGAGGTGTCGCGGCGACCGGGGTCTCCCGGAGCGACGCCGAGGGGTGGCCGGGACCGGTGACGGTGCTGCGTCGC
>NZ_JARAVK010000202.1:0-16497 GCF_033792765.1 Streptomyces sp. PA03-6a
CACCTCCCCGTTCCCCCTCGAACTCCCCCACGTCGCCGCCGCGTTGTCCGACCTCGAGTCCGCGATCACCGGCCTGGCCAGGGGCGCCGGCTGAGCCCCGCTGATGACGGTGACGGCGTGGAGACCACTCCGCGCCGATGCCCGGGCGTGGCGGCGCCGATGCCACGGCCGAGGTCGTCTGGCCGGGTACGAACGCGGGGCCGTCCGGGACGGGTTCCGCGAAGCTGCTGTCCCCCGGGGGGCGCGGTGTGCGTGCGGGCGGGTTCGGCACGGAGCCGCTGCGGGCGCGGTGAGGCGCCGGCGCAGGGCGCGCGTGGCCGCTGCGGCAGGGGCCCGCAGCGCCGTGCGCCCGCGCGGGCTGCGGGCCTCGGGTGGCCGGGGTGAGGCCGATGTGGGGCTGATGCGGCCCGTGGGCGTCGACCGTCGGTGCGACGGTGCTTCCCGGGGCGGGCCCGGCACACCGCGTGCCCGCGGCCGTGGGGGCGCCGGCTGCGGGTCGGCGCCATCCGCCTTCGCAGGCGCCCCGGTTGCGCACCCGTGCAACCGCCACAGTCCCGGTGCCCTGACGACGGCGCGTACCTGGGCCCCTGCCGGGCTCTCCGGCCGGTAGGCCGCGAGCAGCGCCCTGAAGTCGGGCCTGGACGGCGGGCTCCATCCGCGGACGCCGGGAGGCGGTCGGTGGCCGGGGTGTTGGCCGGGGGTGGCGCGAGCGCCCTGGGCACGGAGCCGGCGCGGGCGCGCGTGGCTGCCGGGGCGGTGTCGTCCGACCTGACGACGAGCGGCGTTCGGGCCGGATCGTTCGGGGATCCGCGAGCACCGTGTACCCCGCCTGCCGACGGGGCGGCCGCGGGTCCGGGGGTACCCCCGCCGGGAGGCGGTCAGTGGCCGGGGTGTTCGGCCGGGGTGTCGTCGGGGGTGGCGGAGGTGGTCGTGAGGCCGCGCAGGCGGCGCCAGAGCTGGGGGGCGGAGGCGATGAGGAGGGTGAGCGCGACGGCGAGCAGGACGCCCTGCCACGGCTCGGGGAAGAGGGTGCCGCCGAGGATGCCGATGAGCTGGTAGGCCGCCGCCCAGGCCAGGCAGGCGGGGACGTCGCCGCGGGCGAAGCGGCGGACGGGCATCTCGGCGAGCAGGCAGGCGACCATCACCGGAATGCGCCCGGCGGGTATCAGGCGGGACAGGACGAGGACGGCGACGCCGTGGTCGTCGAGCCGGCGTTGCGCGTCGGCGAGGCGTGCGGGGTCGGCGCGTTGCTGGAGCTGCCGCAGCCAGCGCGAGCCGTTGCGGGAGCGTATACCGCGGTGGCCGAGCAGGTAGAGGCCCATGTCGCCGAGGAAGGCGGCGCCCGCGGCGACGAGGAAGACCAGCGCGAGGGAGAAGGGGGCGGTCTGGTGGAAGGCGACGACGGCGGCGCTGCTGACGAGCGCGCCGGTGGGCACGACCGGCACGAGCGAGCCGAGCACGACCAGCAGGAAGAGCGAGGGGTAGCCGACCACCTGGCCGGTGGACTGCGAGGAGGTCTGCTCCGCGAGCAGGGTGAGTCCGCTCACCTGGCGGCCTCCAGCAGCATGCTCTCGCCGTGCTCCAGCCGGTGCACCGCCACCGCCGGTGCCAGCTGCCCGGCGAGCCGGACGAACTCCTCGCCGGGGGAGTGGAATTCGTGCGGGCGGACGGCGTCCATGCCGATCGGCCAGTACGTCCCGTAGTGGATGGGGACGGCGGCGCGCGGGGCGAGCCGCGCCAGGGCCCGGGCGGCGCGCCCGGCGTCGAGGTGGCCGGTACCGAGGAACGGTCCCCAGCCGCCGACGGGCAGCAGGGCGGCGTCGCAGGGGCCGACCTCGTCCGCCATCCCGTCGAACAGCCCGGTGTCCCCGGCGAAGTAGGTCCGTTCCTCGCCCACCAGCACGTAGCCGAGCGCGGGGGAGCGGCGCGGCCCGTACGGCAGGCGCCGTCCGTCGTGCGCGGCGCTCACCACGCGTACCGTCAGCGCGTCCACCTTCACCTCGTCACCGGGGGCGACCTCGGTCAGCTCCAGCCGCCGGTCCGCGGCGAGCCGCCGCAGCCGGGGCACCGCGGCGGGGGCCCCGCGCGGCACCAGTACCCGGGTACCCCGGGAGAGCCGGGCCAGCGAGCCGGTGTGCAGGTGGTCGGCGTGCAGGTGGGAGATGACGGCGACGTCCGCCAGGGCCGCGCCCGGCGGCGGGACCGCGCCGCGCCGCCTGCGCAGGTGGGCCAGGCGCGGGGCGAAGAGCGGATCGGTGAGCACGCGCACCCCCGAGTCCCGCACGGTCACCGTCGCGTGTCCCCACCAGGTGATCTCGACCGCCACTCGCGCCTCCTCGTCTCGCCCCGAGCCTATGCTCCGGCGCGCCCGCCGTGTGCCCCCGGTGCGCCGCGGGGCCCAGGGGGGACTGTGACAGTCTGGGGGTATTCGTGTTCGGGGACGCGCGGGGTCGTGCGCAGACGTGAGGGGACGAGGAGAGGGTGGGCGTGCTGCGTCGGTGGCGGGCCGCCGGGGGCGCGATCGTCCGCGTGCTGGTCGTGTGGGCGGTGGTGACGGCGACGATGGCCGTGCTCGCCGGGATCCTGCCCGACTTCCGCATCCAGTCGCCCGGCGGTGACAGCCCCACCCGCATCGCGGTGACGGCGGCGGCCGCCGCCGGTGCCTTCGGTCTGCTGAGCGCGCTGGTCTGGCCGGTGCTGGTCCGGGCCGTGCTGCTGGTGCCCGCGCTGGTGCTGGGCCTGCTGGTGTTCTTCCTCAACGGCTCGCTGCTGCTGCTCGCCTTCCGCTTCACCCCCGACTGGCAGGGCGACATCGCCCCGGCCACAGCCGTGGTGATCGCCGCCGTGATGTCGGCGGCGTCGTCCGCGACGAGCACGACGCTCGCCATGCGCGACGACGCGGCGTACGGCCGGCGCCTGGCGCGCCTGGCCGGCCGGCGTCGCGGTGGCGGGGGCCACGACACCGCCGGCGCGGACGGCACGAGGGAGCCGGGTTTCGTCTTCGTCCAGCTGGACGGCGTCGGGCACGACGTGCTGCGCGAGGCCGTGCGCCCGGTGACGCGCAAGGGGCGGCTGCGCCCCCCGGCGATGGAGACCGTCGCCGACTGGCTCGACGGCAGCCACCGCCTGGTGCCGTGGACCACCGACTGGAGCAGCCAGACCGGCGCAAGCCAGCTGGCCATCCTGCACGGCAGCAACGAGGACGTGCCCGCCTTCCGCTGGTACGAGAAGGAGACCGGGCAGGTCATGGTCTGCAACCGGCCCTCCTGCGCGGCCGAGCTGGAGCGCCGCGCGGTCGCCCGCACCGGGCGGCCGGGGCTGCTGGCGCCGGACGGCGCGAGCCGGGGCAACCTGTTCAGCGGCGGCGCCGAGCAGCTGGCGCTGGTGATGTCGGTGTCGACCCGCCGCCGGCGCTTCTCCGCCGACCGGCTCGCGATGGCACGGCTGCGGTCCCGGGCGGTCGGCGCCCCGGAAGGCGGCGATCCCGCGGCCGTCCTCGCCCGGGTCGGCGCCACCCGCTCCCGGACCGGCTACTTCGCGTACTTCTCCGACCCGGCCAACGCCGTGCGCACCGCCGCGTCCTTCTTCGCGGAGGTCGTCCGCGAGATCACCGAGTCCACGTCGGCGCGGCTGCGTCACGAGCGTCCCCGGGTGCGGCGCGGCGGCCTCTACCCCTTCCTCCGGGCCTTCGCCACCGTCGTCGAGCGGGACGTGGCGGTGGCGGCCGTCGTCGGCGACATGCTCGCCGGGCGGGGCGCCGTCTACGCCGACCTCGTCGCGTACGACGAGGTCGCGCACCACTCCGGGCCGCGCAGCCGGGACGCGATGCGGGTGCTGCGCCGTCTGGACCGCGCCATCCGCCTGATCGCCGACGCCTCCCGGTACGCGCCGCGCCCCTACCGGATCGTGCTGCTGTCCGACCACGGCCAGAGCGAGGGCGAGACCTTCGAGTCCGCGTACGGGCTGACCCTGCGGGACCTGGTCCGGGCGGGGTGCGGGCTGCCGGTGCGCCGCCGCGTGCGGGGCACGGCCAGCGGTGCCGAGGCGCGCGCGGCGGCCCGTGCGGCACTGCACCGCCCGGAGCACGGGGGTCGCGCGGGCGAGGAGCAGGAGACGGCCGGGCCGTCCTCGGACCCGGTGGTGCTGGCCTCGGGGAACCTGGCGCTGATCTCCTTCCCCGACCTCCCGGGGCGGGCGGACCGGCAGGGCGTCGAGGCCCGCCACCCGGCCCTGCTGCGGACGCTGGCAGAGCACCCGGGGGTCGGCTTCGTGCTGGTCCTGGACCGGGAGCGCGGGCCGCTGGTGCTGGGCGGGGACGGCGGCGAGCACGAGCTGGAGACGGGCCGGGTCACCGGCCGCGACCCGCTGGCGCCGTTCGGGCCGGGCGCGGCGGCCGCCGTGCTGCGCACCGCCCGCTTCCCGCACGCCGCCGACCTCATGGTCAACTCGGCGTACGACCCGGTCACCCGGACCGTGCACGCCTTCGAAGAGCAGGTGGGCTCGCACGGCGGCCTGGGCGGCGACCAGAGCCGCGCCTTCCTGCTGCACCCGTTCGACCTGGACGGTCCCGATCCGCAGGAACGCCTGGTGGGCGCCGGGGCCGTGCACGAGCTGCTGGGCGGCTGGCTCGGCCGCAAGCCCCTGGCGCAGGCGCCCCCGGTCGAGGACGGCAAGGACGAGCAACCGGTCGTCGGCTGACGCGCGCCGCGCACGGGACTGGTGTCCGGCGCGGGTCTCCTTCGGGTGGACCGCACGGCCGCCGGGGGCGCACCGGCGCAGGCCCGCCACGTACGGGTGATTGACCTACGGGCGCCGCTGCTGGACGCTTGCCCGCGATCGATCGATCGATCGGACGGTGCGCGCGGGCGGGGGTCCGCGGGTGGGAGAGGCTGCGATGCCGTACTACGAGGACCTGAGCCCGTACGCCTACTTCACAGAAACGATTCCGCCGGACGTCTCCGCCCGGGCCGTCGGCTGGCTGGACCCCGCCCGCCCCTATACGCAGGCGGAGCCCTCCGAGGAGTTCGCCGACCGCCTCTTCGCCCTGTGCCGCGACCACCTGTGCGCCATCACCCACGGCTGGTACGGCTGCACCCTGTGCCGCCGCAGGCTGATCGGGGGCGGTCGCTTCCACCCGGTGAGCGTCTCCCGCGGCGGCGAGCGGATCCTCGTGGGCCACGGCGAGGTACGGGTGGAGGGCGGCGGCGGCACCTGGCTGATCGCACCCGACCTGGTCGTCCACTACGTCCTGGCCCACCGCTACGCCCCGCCCGAGCCCTTCGTCGAGGCCGTCCTGGCCGGCCGCGTCGTCGCCGGCTGCCGGTAGGCCCCACCCGGCTCAGGGACTGATCGCGAGCACCATGTACGCCGCCAGCAGGGCCAGGTGCACCGCGCCCTGCAGCGGCGTGGCGCGTCCCGGTATCACCGTCAGGGTGCCCACGGCGACGGTGATCGCCAGCAGCACCATGTGCGTGGCGCCGAGCCCGAGCAGCAGCGGGCCGGACATCCACACCGAGGCCACCGCGACCGCGGGGATGGTGAGCCCGATGCTCGCCATCGCCGAGCCGAGCGCCAGGTTGAGGCTGGTCTGCACACGGTCGCGGGCGGCCGCGCGCACCGCGGCGATGGTCTCGGGCAGCAGCACCAGCAGGGCGATGACGACGCCGACGAAGGAGGACGGCAGGCCGGCGTACTGCACGCCCTGCTCGATCGTCGGCGACTCCACCTTGGCCAGCCCCACGACCGCGACCAGCGCCACCACCAGCAGCGCCAGGCTGAACATCGCGGCGCGGACGGTGGGCGGGACGGAGTCGTCCTCCGAGACGTCGATCACCTCGCCGCCCGGCTTCACCGGCAGGAAGTACGCGCGGTGCCGTACCGTCTGCGTCGCGACGAACAGGCCGTACAGCACCAGCGACGCCAGCGCGGCGAAGGTGAGCTGGGCGGTGGAGAAGCGCGGGCCCGGGGTGCTGGTGGTGAACGTCGGCAGCACGAGGCTGAGGGTGGCGAGCGTCGCCACCGTCGCCAGGGAGGCGCCCGTGCCCTCCGGATTGAAGACCGCCACCCGCCGGCGCAGCGCCCCCACCAGCAGGCAGAGCCCCATGATGCCGTTGCAGGTGATCATGACCGCGGCGAAGACGGTGTCACGGGCCAGGCCCGCGCTCTTCGGGCCGCCGTCCGCCGTCAGGGTGAGGATCAGCGCCACCTCGATGACGGTCACCGCCACCGCCAGCACGAGCGCGCCGTAGGGTTCCCCCACCCGGTGCGCCACCACCTCCGCGTGGTGGACGGCGGCGAGTACCGCGACGGCCAGGAAGACCGCGACGACCACGACCACGGCCACCGGCAGCGCCCGTCCCCACGTCAGGGCCAGCAGGACCACCGAGAGCACCGGGACGAGGACCGTCCAGTGCAGGGCGGACACGGGGAAGCGAGCGGTCATGCCTCCGAGACTGACAGCTCGTCAGGGTCGGCGCGACGCGGGGAGCCCGGACGTGCCGCCGCTCATCGCCCGGCCGGGGGAAACGCCTGTTCGGCCCAGATGGTCTTGCCGGCGGAGGTCTGCCGGGTGCCCCAGGCCTGGCTCAACTGCGCCACCAGCAGCAGCCCGCGGCCGCCCTCGTCGTCGGACAGGGCACGCCGCAGATGCGGGGCGGTGCTGCTGCCGTCGGACACCTCGCAGATCAGGGTGCGGTCGCGGATGAGCCGCAGCTGGATCGGCGGCGCGCCGTACCGGATGGCGTTGGTGACCAGCTCGCTCACCACCAGCTCGGTGACGAACACCGCGTCCTCCAGGCCCCAGGCGACCAGCCGCTCCGCCACCGCCTGCCGGGCGTCCGCGACGTGCGCGGGGTCGCCGGGCAGGTCCCACACCGCGACCTGGCCGTCGTCGAGCGCCCGGGTACGGACGAGCAGCAGCGCGACGTCGTCGACCGGACGGTCCGACGGGAGGGTCTTCAGGACGGTGTCGCAGGCCGCCTCCATCGTCGGGGCCGGGGCGGCCAGCGCGGCGCGCAGCCGCGCCAGGCCGGCGTCCAGGTCGAAGTCCCGGCTCTTGACCAGGCCGTCGGTGTAGAGCGCGAGCATGCTGCCCGCCGGCAGCTCCAGCTCGACCGCCTCGAACGGCAGCCCCCCGACGCCCAGCGGCGGGCCCGCGGACATCGGGACCATCTCGACCCTGCCGTCGGGGAAGCGCACGGCGGGCGGCGGGTGCCCGGCGCTGGCGAGGGAGCAGCGGCGCGCGATCGGGTCGTACACGGCGACCAGGCAGGTCGCGCCCAGCTCGCCGCTGGTCTCGGCGGGCGACACCTCCCGGCCGTGGCCGTCCTCGGGGTCCAGGTGCGAGACGAGGTCGTCGAGGTGGGTCAGCAGCTCGTCCGGCGCCAGGTCCACGTCCGCGAGGGTGCGCACCGCCGTCCGCAGCCGGCCCATCGTCGCCGAGGCGTGGATGCCGTGGCCCACGACGTCGCCCACGACCAGGCCCACCCGCGTGCCGGACAGCGGGATGACGTCGAACCAGTCGCCGCCGACCCCCGCCCGGGCCCCGGCCGGCAGGTAGCGCGAGGCGACCTCCACCGCGGCCTGCTCGCGCAGCCGCAGCGGCAGCAGACTGCGCTGGAGGGTCAGTGCCGTGGAGTGCTCCCGCGTGAAGCGGCGGGCGTTGTCGACGCACACCGCGGCCCGCCCGGCGAGCTCCTCGGTCAGCGTCAGGTCGTCCTCGGTGAACAACTCCGGCCGCGCCCAGCGGATGAACACCGCCACCCCGAGGGTGATGCCGCGCGCCCGCAACGGCACCGCCAGCACCGAATGGATGCCGTACTCCTGGACCTTGGCGTCCCGCAGGCTGTTCTGCGCCAGCCACAGCGTGAAGTCCGGGTGTCCCAGCCGGCTGAGCACGGGCCGGCCGGTCGCCAGGGCCCGGGACGGCGGGGAGAACTCCGGGTAGACGTCGAGCTCGCCGAGGTCGACGGCCGCGTCCGGGGCACGGCCCGACGCGGTGCGGTGGGCGACCCGGCGCAGCTCCACGCCGAGGCCGGGCGGTCCCGGCGGGGGCTCCTCGCCGTGCAGCACCGAGTCCAGCAGGTCCACGCTGGCGAAGTCGGCGAAGCGCGGCACGGCCAGCTCCGCGAGCTCGTCGGCGGTGTGCACCACGTCCAGGGTGGTGCCGAGCCGCGCGCCGGCCTCGTTCAGCAGCGCCAGCCGCCGGCGCCCCCGGAACTGCTCGGTGCTGTCGAACGCCGCGCTCGCCACGCCCCGGATCCGGCCCTGCGTGTCCCGCACCGGCCACATCTCGGTGCTCCACGCCCGGTCGCCGACCGTGGCCCCGGCGGCGGCCGGGCTCTCGTAGTGCGCCGGCCGCCCGGTCTCCGCGACCTGCCGCAGGTGGGCGTTGAACCCGCGGCGACCCTCGTCGTCCAGGAGCGCCCCGGAGAACGGCCGGCCGGTCAGGTCCGCCGCCGGGACACCGATCATGTCCGCCGCGGCGTCGTTGACCCGGTGGTAGCGCAGCCCGGTGTCGTACGTGGCCATGGCGACGGACGACTGCTGGAAGGCCCACAGCAGGAGCGCGGTGTCCGGGTCGGTGCGGGAGGCCGTCACGACACAGCCGCCGGGCCGTTCGTCGGCGTCCAGCGCGGGGGAGACCCGTACGTCGAGGTCGAGTTCCCGCCCGTCCCGCCGGTGCGCCCGCACCCGGCCGCGCCACTCCCGGTCGAGTGCGATCGCCTGCGCCTGCGCACCGAACACCTCGGCGAGGGGCCGTCCCACGGCTTCCGCCGCCGCGTGTCCGAGGAGCCGCCGTGCCCCCGCGCTCCATCCCGTGACCACCCCCCGCGCGCTGACGGTGACCACGGCCGTGGCGGCCGGGTCCCCGGGGTCACTCGTGTTCATCGTCGGCGATCACACACCCGTCGCAGTCCCTACCTCCCCAGGGTGCGCGCTCCGCCGGGCACCATCAAATCGGCCGGGGCCGCCCCCGCGGCCGAGGTGACGGTGGCCTGCGGCCACTGTCGGTGGCGGCGGCGATACTGCCGCCATGCGCGCGAGCCGGCTGGTCTCCCTCCTCCTGCTCCACCAGTCGCGGGGGCGGATGACCGCCGCGGAGCTGGCGGCGGAGCTGGAGGTGTCCGTACGGACGATCTACCGCGACGTGCAGTCGCTGCACGAGGCGGGCATCCCGCTGTACGGCGACGCCGGGCACGAGGGCGGCTACCGGCTGCTCGACGGCTACCGCACCCGGCTGACGGGCCTGACCGCCGACGAGACGCAGGCGTGGTTCCTGGCCGCCCTGCCCGATCCGGCCGCGCAGCTGGGGCTCGGGGAGGCCGCGGCTGCGGCCCGGCTGAAGTTCAGCGCCGCGCTGCCGCCGGCGCTGCGGGAACGGGCGGAGCGGGTGCGGGGGCGGTTCCTGCTGGACGCGCCCGGCTGGTACAGCTCCGAGGAGCAGGTGCCGCACCTGCCCGTGGTGGCCGACGCCGTGTGGAACCGGCAGGCCGTACGGGTGCGGTACCGCCGCTGGCGCGAGCCCGCCGAGACCGACCGCAGACTCGAACCGTACGGCCTGGTGCTCAAGGCGGGCCGCTGGTACGTGGTCGCCCACGACGGGAGCGACCCGCGCACCTACCGGGTCGACCAGATGCTCGAGGTGCGCGCCCTCGACGAGACGTTCGCGACCCCGCCCGGCTTCGACCTCGCCGCGTACTGGCGGGAGTACCTCGCCGGGTTCCACGCGCGGCTCCACCGGGACGAGGCCCTGATCCGGGTGTCACCGCGCGGTGCCGAGCGGCTGCCCGCGCTGCTGTCGCGCCCCGTGGCCCGGGCGGTGGCCGAGGACGGCGAGCGGGAGCCGGACGGCTGGCTCCGCGCCCGCGTGCCCATCGAGTCGGTCGCGCACGCGCACGGTGAGTTCCTCAGGCTCGGCGCGGACCTCGAAGTCCTTGCGCCGGCTCCGCTGCGGGAGATGCTGGCGGAGTCGGCGCGGGCGCTGGCCGCCCTCTACGGGCCGCCGCGATCCACACCGCCGCCCCTGCGGCCGCCACCGCGCTGAGACCGGCGACGGCCGCGAAGCCGGTCAGCAGCCCGGCGCGGGCGGTGACCGCCGAGGTCCCGAGCATCACGGCCACGGTCGCGGCGAGCCCGTACGCGTTCGCCGTTCCGAAGGCCCGCCCCACGCGGCCCTCGTCGACCGCGGCCATCAACAGCGTCCGCGAGGCGATGCGCGCCTGCCCGAAGACGAAGGCCCCGGCCGGCACGAGCAGCAGCAGCCCCGTCACCCCGAACCGGGGCTGCAGCGCGAACAGCACGGCGCAGAGCGCGAAACCGGTGAGCGCGAGCCGAAGGTCCCCCAGCCGGGCCCCCGTCCGCCGGTACGCGGCCGCCGCGAGCAGGAAGCCCGCACCGCCGAGCGCGTCCACCGCACCGACGACGGCGGCGCCCCGGTGCAGCCCGGCGATGACCAGCACCGGCATCAGGGCGTTGAAGACGGTCACCACCACGCTGCCCTGGGCGTACAGCAGGACCAGCGGGCCGAGCGGCGCCCGCGACGGCACCGGCCGCACCGCGGCCGAGGCGGCGGTGCCCGAAGCGACGGGCTTGCCCGCCCCGCGGCCGGTCGCCAGGACGAGGACCGCGGAGGCCACGAAGGTCGCCGCGTTGAACACGAACAGCGGGGCAGGGCCGGCGAACTGCAGCGCGAGACCGCCCACCGCCGCCGACAGCAGCATTCCGCTCTGCAACGCCATCTCGTAGTGGGCGTTGAACCGCCGCAGCCGCCCCGCGGGCACCCGCTCCTTGATCAACGCCGCGCTCACCGGCACGAAGAGCGCGGCCGTCACGGCCAGCGCGAAGTTGCTGCCGTAGACGACCGCCCCCCGCGGCCAGCCCAGGACCGTACCCAGCGCAGGCACCAGGGCCACAGCGGCGCTGAGCAGGTCGCAGCCCGCCCACAGCGCCCGCCGGTCGAAGCGGTCGGCGACCCGGCCGAACAACGGCGACAGCACGGCCTGGGGGACGGCGACGGCGATGAAGAGCCAGCCCACGTCGAGCAGCGAGCCCTGGGCGCGCACCATCAGCAGGGCCGCGGCGATGAGCTGGATGTTGTTGCCCAGGGACGTGATGAACACGGCGGGCAGGAGGAGACGTTGCGTTCGTCCGGTGGTGGTCACGGGGAACGATGGTCCGGCTCTCCGCTGACGTCTGCTGTCAGGGGGTGTGGCGGGGCGGCCCGGGTTAATCGGTGGACGGGCCGCCGTCGTTCCCGACAGCATTCCGCCGATGACACGAACAGACACACCCACCGCATGGGACGAGCGCTCCGCGCTGACGACCCTCCTCGACTACGCCCGCGACACCGCCCGCGCCAAGTGCGAGGGCGTCACGCCCGAGCACGCCCGCAGCGCCCCGCTCCCGGGTTCGCCGCTGATGACGCTCAGCGGACTGGTCAACCACCTCCGCTGGGTCGAGTACTACTGGTTCGAGGTGGTGTTCCTCGGGGGCGAGGACGAGGGCCCCTGGACGGAGGAGGACCCCGACCGCGAGATGCGGATCGCCGTGGACCTCCCCCTCGCCGACCTGCTGGCGGACTACGAGGCGCACACCGCCCGCTACCGGGAGCTCGTCGCCGGGCTCGACCTGGACGCCGTCGCCAAGCGCCCCATCCGCGACGGCCGCCACCCCAACCTGCGCTGGATCCTGCTGCACCTCGTCGAGGAGACCTCCCGCCACAACGGCCACCTCGACCTCCTGCGGGAACTGGTCGACGGCACGACCGGCGTCTAGCGGTGTCAGTCCTCCGCGATACGTTCCACAGCGAACACACAAGATCGACCACGAACGACCCAGGGGTGGGCAGCATGAGCGAGACCAAGGACACGAGGGAGAAGCGGCGGATACGCGTCGCCGCCACGGTGGGGGCCGCCGCCGTCGCGCTGACCGCGACGGCGGGCTGCAGCGCCGCGCGTGACACGGCGGACGCGGTGGGCACGACGGACTCGATCGCCCGGATCCTCGCCCGCGTCAGCAGCCACACGGAGAAGACCGGTTCGGCCGAGGTCGACATGTCGACCTACCTGGGTCAGGGCAGCCCCATCACGATGAAGGGGACCTACTCCTGGGGCAAGGGCGTCGCCTACGACGTCATGATGGACACCTCGGCGGCGCAGATGCAGCCGCTGCAGGACGACCCGCAGCTGCGGGCGCTGATGGTGGACGGCGCCTACTACTACAACGTCGACCCGCAGCCCGCCGGCCTGCTGAAGGGCAAGCACTGGCTGCGCGTCGACGTCTCCGCCGTCCTCGGCAAGGAGGGCGCCGCCGCGGTCGCGAAGGGCGGGGACCCGACAGCGGGGCTGCGCTACATCGAGCTGACCGAGGACGTCGAGGACCTCGGGGAGCAGACGATCCGCGGCCGCGGGGCCCGTCACTACCGGGCGACCCTCGACAAGAGCCGACTGGGCAAGCTGGGGAAGTCCCTCTCGCCCTCCGAGGAGAAGAGCATCTTCAACTCCGCCACCGGGCCGGTGGACGAGATCACCATCGACGTCTGGGTGGACGGCAAGGACCTGCCGGTCCGCATGGTCCAGGTCATGGGCAAGGCGAAGGTGACCATCGACTTCCTCAAGTTCGGCGGAACCAAGGCCGTCACCGCGCCCCCGGCTTCCGACACGGCCGACTTCAGCTCGCAGTTCCCCTCGCAGCAGCAGGGCTGAGGAACCCGACGGCCGCCGAAGTCCCCTCCCACCGCCCCGGGTCGCGCCATCAGGCAGATGGATCCGGGGCGGGCCGAGCGGCGCAGCGCCCCTCAGGGTCGCCGCTCCGCCGCGAGCGCGGCCAGTCGCGCGGCCGCCGCGTCCCAGGCCCGGCCGTCCGCGGCCGGCTCGTACGTCCGCAGCGGCTGGGTGGCCGCGACCAGCGCCCGCATCGCCGCCAGGCCGTCGGGGCCGTCGCCGAACGCGCCGGCGGCGCGGGCCTGGACGAGGATGTTGCCCAGGGCCGTGGCCTCGGTGGGGCCGGCGACGACCGGGAGCCCGGTGGCGTCGGCGGTGAAGCGGCACAGCAGTTCGTTGCGGGAGCCGCCGCCGACCAGGTGGACGCGGTGGATCTCCCGGCCGGCGAGTTCGGCCGCCTCGCGGAGGGTGCGGCGGTGGGCGAGGGCGAGGCTCTCCAGGATGCAGCGGACGACCGCGCCGTGCGACGCCGGCGGCTTCTGGCCGGTCCCGGCGCAGAAGGCGCGGATCCGGGCGGGCATGTCACCGGGCGCCAGGAAGAGCGGGTCGTCCGGGTCGATGAGGGCGGCGAAGGGCTCCGCGGCGGCCGCCGCGGCGAGCAGTTCCTGCAGGGGCAGGCCCTCCTGCTGCTGCTCCCAGGTGCGGCGGCACTCCTCCAGCAGCCACATGCCCATGATGTTGCGCAGGTAGCGGATGGTGCCGTCGACGCCGCGCTCGTTGGTGAAGTTGGCCAGCCGCGAGGCCTCCGTGAGCACCGGGGCGTCCAGCTCCAGTCCCGCCAGTGACCAGGTGCCGCACGAGATGTACGCGAAGTGCGGCCCGGTGGCCGGGACCGCGGCCACCGCAGAGGCGGTGTCGTGCGAGGCCACGGTGACGACGGCGGTGTCGGCCGGCAGCCCCGTGTACGCGGCCACGTGGGGCAGGAGCGTGCCCGCGTGGGTGCCCGGGCGGCGCAGCGGCGGCAGCAGGCGCGGCTCGATGCCGAGCCGGCCGGGGAGTTCCTCCGCCCAGGTCGCGGTGCGCGCGTCGAAGAGGCCGGTGGTGGAGGCGTTGGTCTCCTCGGCGCCGATGCCGCCGGTGAGCCAGTGGGTGAGCAGGTCGGGGATCATCAGCAGCGTCCTGGCGGCCGCGAACTGCGCGCCGTCGCGGGCCGCCGCCAGCTGGAAGACCGTGTTGAAGGGCAGGTGCTGCAGCCCGGTGACCGCGTACAGCTCCTGCGCGCCGATGTCGTCCCTGACCCGCTCGGCGACGTGCTCCGTGCGGCTGTCGCGGTAGTGGTGGGGGATCCCCAGCAGGGCGCCGTCCGCGTCGAGCAGTCCGTAGTCCACCGCCCAGCTGTCGATGCCGACCGACGTGACGCCGTCCCCGGCCCGCGCCGCCAGGCGCAGGCCGTCCAGGCTCTCCCGGAACAGGGCGAGGACGTCCCAGTGGAGCCCGGTGGGCAGCCGTACGGGGGTGTTGGCGAAGCGGTGCACCTCGTCGAGGACGAGGTGGTCCGGGCCCACCCGGCCGAGGATGACGCGGCCGCTGGTGGCGCCGAGGTCGATGGCGGCGAATGGCACGTGGGCCCCTCGTGTTCTGGTCGTTCGGGTCGGAGCGACGGGTGCGGTCGGTGCGGTGCGGCGCGCCGCGGGGGGTCGGTGGGTCGTACGGGTGCGGGGGAGCCGGTCGGCCGGCTCCCCCGCGCGGTGCGGTCGGCGTCAGCGCAGGAACGCCGCGGCCACGCCGGCGTCGACCGGGACGTGCAGACCCGTGGTGTGCGTCAGTTCCCCGCCGGTCAGGGCGAAGACCGCGTTGGCGACGTGCTCGGGGAGCACCTCGCGCTTGAGGATGGTGCGCTGGGCGTAGAACTCGCCCAGCTTCTCCTCCGGCACCCCGTACGTCGCGGCGCGCTGGGCGCCCCAGCCGGAGGAGAAGATGCCCGAGCCGCGGACGACCCCGTCGGGGTTGACGCCGTTGACGCGGATGCCGTGCTCGCCGAGCTCGGCCGCCAGCAGCCGGACCTGGTGCGCCTGGTCCGCCTTGGTGGCGGAGTAGGCGATGTTGTTGGGCCCGGCGAAGACCGCGTTCTTGGAGGCGATGTAGACGATGTCGCCGCCGAGCTTCTGCGCGATGAGCACCCGGGCCGCCTCGCGGGAGACGAGGAAGGAGCCGCGGGCCATGATGTCGTGCTGGAGGTCCCAGTCGCGGGCGGTGGTCTCCAGCAGCGGCTTGGAGATGGAGATGCCCGCGTTGTTGACCACCAGGTCCACGCCGCCGAAGGCCAGCAGGGCCTCGTCGAAGGCGGCCCGGATGGCCTCCTCGCTGGTGACGTCCACGGTGACCGCGACCGCGCGGTCCGGGCCGCCCAGCTGCTCGGCGACGGCCCGGGCGTTCTCCGCGTTGAGGTCGGCGACGACCACGCAGGCGCCTTCCGCCACGAGGCGGTGCGCGATGGCCTTGCCGATGCCCGAACCGGCCCCGGTGACCAGGGCGATGCGGGTGGCCAGCGGCTTGGGCTTCGGCATCCGCTGGAGCTTGGCCTCCTCCAGCGCCCAGTACTCGATGCGGAACTTCTCCGCCTCGTCGATGGGGGCGTACGCGGAGACCGCCTCGGCGCCGCGCATCACGTTGATCGCGTTGACGTAGAACTCGCCCGCCACGCGGGCGGTCTGCTTGTCCTTGCCGTAGCTGAACATGCCGACGCCCGGGACGAGGACGATCGCCGGGTCGGCGCCGCGGATGGCGGGGGAGTCCGCGGTGGCGTGCCGGTCGTAGTATGCCTGGTAGTCGGCGCGGTAGGCGGCGTGCAGCTCCTCCAGGCGGGCCACGGCGTCCTCGAGCGGCGCGGTGGGGGGCAGGTCGAGGACGAGCGGGCGGACCTTGGTGCGCAGGAAGTGGTCGGGGCAGGAGGTGCCGAGCGCGGCCAGCCGGGGGTGCTCCGCGTGCGCGAGGAAGTCCAGGACGGGCGCGGAGTCGGTGAAGTGGCCGACCTGCGGGCGGTCCTGGGAGGCGATCGCCCGCAGGACCGGGGCGAGGGCGGCGGCCCGGGCCCGGCGCCCGGCCTCCGGCAGCGGCTCCCAGCCCGGCAGCGGGGCGCCGAACGGGTCCTGCTTGCCGTGGCGTTCCAGGAACTCCTCGGCGGTGCGGATGATCCACAGGGCGTTGCGCTCGCACTCCTCGGAGGTCTCGCCCCAGGCGGTGATGCCGTGACCGCCGAGGACCACGCCGACGGCCTGCGGGTTGGCCTCCTTGATGGCGGCGATGTCGAGGCCCAGCTGGAAGCCGGGGCGGCGCCACGGCACCCAGGCGACCTTGTCGCCGAAGCACTCCTGGGTGAGCTTCTCGCCGTCGGCGGCGCAGGCCAGCGCGATGCCCGAGTCGGGGTGCAGGTGGTCGACGTGGGCGGCGTCGACGAGGCCGTGCATGGCCGTGTCGATGGAGGGAGCGGCGCCGCCCTTGCCGTGCAGGCAGTAGTCGAACGCCGCGACCATCTCGTCCTCGCGCTCGGGGCCGGGGTAGACGGCGGTCAGGGCGCGCAGCCGGTCCAGGCGCAGGACGGCGAGGCCGGCCTCGGTGAGCGTGCCCAGGTCGCCGCCCGAGCCCTTGACCCACATCAGGTCCACGGCTCCGCCGGTGACGGGGTCGGTGGCGGTGGCCTTGGCGGAGGCGTTGCCGCCGGCGTAGTTGGTGTTGCGCGGGTCGGCGCCCAGGCGGTGGGCGCGCTCCAGCAGCGCGGCGACTTCCGGATGGGTGGCGGGTGCCATGGGGGTGTCCTTCGGGAGGGGAGGAACGA
>NZ_JARAVK010000203.1:0-16443 GCF_033792765.1 Streptomyces sp. PA03-6a
GCCGAGCCCGGGGGTGCCGGCTCCAGCCGGAGGGTCGACTCGCCGATCCGCAGCAGCGTGCCGGCGGGGAAGGGGACCGCGCGCTCGCCCACGGGAGCGCCGTCGAGGGTGGTGCCGTTGGTGGAGCCGAGGTCGGCCACGGTGACCCGGCCCTCGCCGTCCACCGTGATGGCACAGTGCAGCCGCGAGACGTCGGGGTCGTCCAGCGGGACGTCCGCGTCCGCGGACCGGCCGACCCGGATCCGGCCGCCCTGCAGCAGGTGGACGCCGCCCGCGTCGGGTCCGCCGACGACGTGCAGCCGGGCGGCGGCCGAGGGGCGGCCGCCGTCGTGCCCGTCGGCGGGGGAGTGCAGCGACAGGACGGCGCCGTCGAGCAGGGGCGGCACGCCGAGGACGGCGGTGGCCGGGTCCAGGCGCTCGGTGCCCGCGTACAGCGGGGGCGTGGACTTGCCGGCCCGCGCGGGCTGGCCGGAGCCGCCCGAGCCGGACGCGAGGGCTCCGGCCACGGCACTCAGGGGAGTGCCCGCGGGCGCGGTGACCAGCACGTCGCAGGAGCGCGCCGCGCGGCCGCCGCGCGGCCCGAGAACGGTCAGCCGGATCTGCATCTCCGTCCACGGTCCCTTCTGCCCGGATCCACCGCGGTGCGGGCCCCCGACCCCACCCCGCCGTGCCCGGGACGTCGACACGTACAAGAACGGACCGGCGGGCTCCCCTCGCCCGGCTGACCCAGCCGGCTCGGCGATGCGCGTTCCGCGACACGCATCCTCCCACCCGCCGCCGACAGCTCGCCGCCGGTGCCCACCTTTGCGATCTTGAATGGTCAGCATTGGGCGGAAAGAGCAACCAAACGACCGTACCCAGCGTCCTAACCCCACACCCGCCCCGTACCGGAACGCAGCCCCGCTCCCACGTGGCGGCACTACAGTGGGCGAAACAGGCCACGGACCAGGCCAAGATCCAGGGAGCGCGAACGTGCGGCCGGTAGGCAGCAAATACGAACTGGTGGAGCCGCTCGGGCGCGGAGCCACGGGCACCGTGTGGCGGTCGCAGGTACGGGACACCGGCGAGACCGTCGCGATCAAGGTGCTCAAGGAGGAGCTGGCGGGCGATCCCGACATCGTCATGCGCTTCCTCCGGGAGCGGTCGGTCCTGCTGAGGCTGCGCCACCCGCACATCGTCCGGGTCCGCGACCTGGTCGTGGAGGGTGAGCTGCTCGCCCTGGTGATGGACCTGGTCGAGGGTCCCGACCTCTACCGCCACCTGCGCGAGAACGGCCCGTTCTCGCCGGTCGGCGCCGCCCTGCTGACCGCCGCCGTGGCCGACGCGCTGGCCGCCAGCCACGCCGACGGCGTGGTCCACCGCGACCTCAAGCCCGCCAACGTCCTGCTCGCCACCGTCGCCGGCCCGGACGGCACCCAGCAGATGCACCCGATGCTGACCGACTTCGGCATCGCGCGGCTGGCGGACTCGCCCGGCGTCACCCGCACCCACGAGTTCGTCGGCACGCCCGCCTACATAGCGCCGGAGTCGGCCCAGGGCCGTCCGCAGACCTCCGCGGTGGATATCTACGGCGCCGGCATCCTCCTGTACGAACTGGTCACCGGCCGCCCGCCGTTCCGGGGCGAGAGCGCGCTCGAAGTGCTGCACCAGCACCTGAGCGAGGAGCCGCGCCGTCCCTCGACCGTGCCCGAACCGCTGTGGACGGTGATAGAGCGCTGCCTGCGCAAGGAGCCCGGCGAGCGGCCGAGCGCGGAGAACCTGGCGCGCGCCCTGCGCGTCGTCGCGGCGGGCGTGGGCGTGCACTCCTCCCCGGCGCAGTCCGAGGCGGCGCTCGGCGTCGCCGCGCTGCTCGCGCCGGACCCGGCCCCGGCCACCGTCCCGGACACCCCGCTCGTCCCGCCGGGCACCGCCGACCCCACCCAGGTGCTGCCGAACCGGTCGCCCGTCGGCGCGTACGACGCGTACGACCCCAATGCCGCCACCAGCGTCCTGCCCGCCTCGGCGGGGGGCGCCGCCGACGCGACCCGGGTGATCCCGGGCGGCTCGGCACCGACGGCGTCCGGCGACGGCACCCGCGTGATGCCGCCGGTGCCGGACGGGCCGCCGGACTCCGGTGTCCCGCAGGGCCCGCATCCGTGGGAGTCGCAGCTCAACCGCGCCCGTGCGCGCGCCGAGCAGACCGAGATCCAGTACCTGGACCCGGAGCAGGACCCGCTGCGCCGCAGGCCGCGCCGGCAGCCCGCCCAGCAGCCGCAACAGCCGCAGCAGCCTCCCCAGGCGTACCAGCAGCGGCCGCAGCAGCCCCCTCAGTACCGGCAGCCCTCGCAGCCCGCCTACGCCCCGCAGCCGCATCCGCAGCAGTACGGCCAGCAGCCGCAGCCCCAGCCCCAGCAGTACGCGCCGCGGCCGCAGCAGCCCGCGCCGCGCTACGAGCAGCCGCAGCACCAGCGGTACGAGCCGCAGCGCCCGCCCGCGCCCGAGCCGGCCCCGCACCGCGAGCCGCGCCCCCGCAGCGCCAACCCGATGAAGATCCCGGGCCTGGGGTGCCTCAAGGGCTGCTTCACGATGATCGTCGTGCTGATCGTGATCTTCATGCTGGCCTGGTACCTCACCCCCCTGCAGGACTGGCTGAACACGGGCAAGGGCCTGTGGGACACCGTGACCGGCTGGATCAGCGAGGCGTGGAACTGGGTCTCCACCATCGGTGACACCGCCAACAGCGCCCCGGACGTCCCGAACGTCCCCGGCGGCAACCAGTAGCGGCGTGCGGCGGCGCCCCCGGCCGGGGGCGCCGGCAACCGAGCGCGCAACTGGGCGGGCCGGGGCGGCGGATGACGTGGCGCCACCCGTGCGCGGGGCCCGGTTCCGTCAACGCCGAGCGGTACGCCGTCACCTCTCCGATCCGCCGATGTTGGTGATTTGTCGACTTCTGGAGGGTGATTTCTCCCGGAGAAGCCGCACTCACCCCTGACAGGTTCCCCCAACCGGCTCGCATCCGCGTAGCTTTGTCGCCAACACGACGGCACGTCGGAGGAGTCGGAGCAGCCTTGGGACGGAAGATCGGCAGCCGGTACACCGCGCACCAGGTGCTGGGGCGGGGTTCCGCCGGCACGGTGTGGCTGGGCGAGGGCCCCGAAGGCCCGGTCGCCATCAAGCTGCTGCGCGAGGACCTCGCCTCCGACCAGGACCTCGTCGGCCGCTTCGTGCAGGAGCGCACGGCCCTGCTGGCGCTCCACCACCCGCACATCGTCGGCATCCGCGACCTGGTGGTCGACGGTTCCGACCTCGCGCTCGTCATGGAACTCGTCCGCGGCACGGACCTGCGCTCCCGGCTGGAGCGCGAACGCAGGCTCACCCCCGAGGCGGCCGTGTCCATCACCGCGGACGTCGCGGACGGCCTGGCCGCGGCCCACGCCGCGGGCGTCGTCCACCGCGACGTCAAGCCGGAGAACGTCCTGCTGGACTCCGCCGCCCCGCCCGGGCCGGGCGGGGCGCCCCCGGCGCTGCTCACCGACTTCGGCATCGCCCGGCTGGTCGACTCCCCGCGCCGCACCCGGGCCACCCGCATCATCGGCACCCCCGACTACCTGGCACCGGAGATCATCGAAGGTCTGCCGCCGCGTGCCTCCGTCGACATCTACGCCCTCGCCACCGTCCTGTACGAGCTGCTCGCCGGCTTCACTCCGTTCGGCGGCGGTCACCCCGGCGCGGTGCTGCGCCGGCACGTCACCGAGTCCGTCGCGCCGCTGCCCGACCTGCCCGACGAGCTGTGGCAGCTGCTCTCCCAGTGCCTCGCCAAGGCCCCCGCCTCCCGGCTGAGGGCGGCCGAGGTCGGCGCGCGGCTGCGCGAGCTGCTGCCCGCGCTCGCCGGGCTGCCCCCGCTGGAGGTGGACGCGCCCGGCGACCACCACGGCGAGGATGCGTACGACCGGGAGCCCGGTTCCGTCGCCGAGCCGTACGACCCGCCGGCCGGCCAGCCACGTGGTGCCGTGCCCCTGGTCCGCGGCTCCGCACCCGACTCGACGCGCGACACGCACACCAGCATCAAGCTGCCCACCGCGGAGGAGCTGGCCGGCGGCGGGGCCGCCGCGATGCCCGGCCAGCGCGCCCGGCACCGCCACCGGGCCGTCCCCGACGCGCTCCAGCGCCGCCGCGTCAAGATCGGCGCCGCGGCGGCGGCCGCCCTGGTCGTCGGGCTCGGCGGCTGGGCGATCGCGGCCTCCGGCTCCGACGACGACGGCGGCTCCAACAGCCGGGAGGACAAGCCGTCCGGGCAGGCCTCGACCACCCCGACCGCCCCCACCGGCGCCGCCGCCTCCCCGCAGGGCGCGGTCAGCACCCCGGCGGGCACCGCCGAGGACGCCGCGCTGCGCTGGTCCGGCTACACGGCGCTGCCCCACTTCCCGGACCACGACGTCCACCCGGTCGGCGGCCCCCGCGCGATCTCCGTCTCCGGTACGACGTACGTGTTCACCCGGGGCAGCGACAAGAACGTCTGGTACCTGGTCTCCGGCACCTGGCACCGGCTCACCGGGATAAGCGTCGCCGACGACCCCTCGGTCGTCTCCTCGCGCGCCGGGCAGCTGGACGTCTTCGCCCTCGGCACCGACCACAAGGTCTACCGCCGCACCCTCAGCGGCGGCGCGTGGGGCGACTGGTACCAGGTCGACCAGCCCGCCCGTTTCACCACGACCCCCGCCGCCGCGTCCTCCGCGCCCGGCCGGATCGACCTGGTCGGCTGCTCCGGCGGTGACCTCGTCACCTCCTCCTGGGTCGACGGCCGCTGGAACGCCTGGGCGCTGGTCCCCACCGCTGGCCGGGTCACCGCCGCCCCCGGGCTGGTCTCGGCCGCCTCCGGCACCCTGGACGCCTTCGCCGTCCGCAAGGCCGACGGCGCGGTGCTGCGCCTGCCGTACGTGAACGGCGCCTGGCGCCCCTCCGAGATCGTCACGGGCCTGGACGCCACGGGCCGCCCCGAACCCGCCGTCTCCGGCGGCCGGCTCTTCGTCCTCGCCCCCGCCGACGACGGGGCCCTGGCCGCCGCCGTCTCCGACGGCGGCACGTGGACGCCGGTGCCGCTGTCCGCCAGCACCCCCTCCCCCCCCGGTCTGACCACGGCGGACGACACCCTGACCCTGTACCTGCGCCGCGCCGACGGCACGCTCGCCCACGCGTCGGCCCCCGTCCCCGTCTGAGCGGCGCGGGACCTCCCGGCCGGTGAGCCGGGCCGCCCCGGCTCACCGGCACGGCAATGCGCGGCGTGCCGGTACGCTGGGGGACGTGGCAGTCCTGGATGTATCCGAAGAGCTCAAGTCCCTCTCGTCGACCATGGCCTCGATCGAGGCCGTTCTGGACCTCGACAAGCTGAGGGCCGACATCGCCGTGCTCGAGGAGCAGGCGGCGGCCCCGTCGCTGTGGGACGACCCCGACGCGGCGCAGAAGATCACCAGCAAGCTGTCGCACCTGCAGGCCGAGGTCCGCAAGGCCGAGGCGCTGCGCGGCCGCATCGACGACCTGGGGGTGCTCTTCGAGCTCGCCGAGGCCGAGGACGACGCGGACACCCGCGCCGAGGCCGAAACCGAGCTGGAGTCGGTGCGCAAGGCGCTGGACGAGATGGAGGTCCGCACCCTCCTGTCCGGCGAGTACGACGCCCGCGAGGCGCTGGTCAACATCCGCGCCGAGGCCGGCGGTGTCGACGCCGCCGACTTCGCCGAGCAGCTGCAGCGGATGTACCTGCGCTGGTCCGAGCGGCACGGCTACCCGACCGAGATCTACGAGACCTCGTTCGCGGAAGAGGCCGGCATCAAGTCCACCACCTTCGTGGTGAAGGCGCCCTACGCCTACGGCACCCTCTCCGTCGAGCAGGGCACCCACCGCCTGGTGCGCATCTCGCCCTTCGACAACCAGGGCCGCCGCCAGACGTCCTTCGCGGGCGTCGAGGTGCTGCCCGTCGTCGAGCAGAGCGACCACGTCGAGATCGACGAGACCGAGCTGCGCATCGACGTCTACCGCGCCTCCGGCCCCGGCGGCCAGGGCGTGAACACCACCGACTCCGCGGTCCGGATCACCCACATCCCGACCGGCATCGTGGTCTCCTGCCAGAACGAGCGCTCGCAGATCCAGAACAAGGCCAGCGCGATGAACGTGCTGCAGGCCAAGCTGCTGGAGCGGCGCCGCCAGGAGGAGCAGGCCAAGATGGACGCGCTCAAGGGCGACGGCGGCAACTCCTGGGGCAACCAGATGCGTTCCTACGTCCTCCACCCGTACCAGATGGTCAAGGACCTGCGGACGGAGTACGAGGTCGGCAACCCCCAGGGCGTCCTCGACGGCGACATCGACGGCTTCCTCGAGGCGGGCATCCGCTGGCGCAAGCAGCAGGAGCAGGGCGCCGGCGTCTGACGCGACGTCAACGTCCCGGAACTCCACGACTGCCGCCCATCGGGCGGCAGTCGTTGCGTTCCGGGGCGGCCGAGCCCGCACGCGGGCGTGCGCGGCCGGTCCGGCCCGGGTGCCGACGGTGCCACCCGCACCGTCGTCGGCGGCAGCGGATCGGTCACCCAGGGTCACGGCAACGCGAGCCGGCCGTGGTGCCGTCGCGACTCTCTTCGTCCGGTCGGTGCCGGTTTCCGCTTGATGCCGCACCTGACCGGCTGCGGCCACCACGCCGCGCCGGGAGGCTCACGCCCGGACCCGGGGGCCCCTGTGCGTCCACGGGAGCCCCGCAAACGCCACGGAGGCCCGCAGCGCCGATGCGCCGCGGGCCCCCGTGCTTGCTGTCTGTGTACGCCGTGCTACACGGCGGCCTCGTGCACCACCCACGCCACCGCGAGCAGGGCGACCAGCAGGGCGATCAGTGCCGCCGGGGAGATGGCCGCGAAGGGGTTCTCCTGCTGCATGCGGGCGCGGTGGGCGCGGCAGACCGCACAGCGGCCCTCGCTGACGGGGCCGGCGCAGTTGGCGCACACCAGTCGGTCGACTGTCATGCGGTGGCCTCCTCCCAGGCGGCCTGGCGGCCGCTCCATGAACAACGCGCGATAGGGGCGGTACGTTCCCGAGCCCCCCGACCACTGTGCCAGTTCCCGGGACGCTCGGCGCGCCCCGCGTGATTCCTGCGACTCCGAAGAGTGACGCATGTGGCCAATGCCTGCTTTGTCCCCCCGTGGTCGATGAATAAACCCGTCATCCCGGACCGCGGACTGCGCGGGCCGCGGCCATTCGCGTAAGGTCGCCTCCGATCCCCTGTATCCGGAGTGCGACCGTGATCCGATTCGACAACGTCACCAAGACCTACCCCCGGCAGAACCGTCCTGCACTTCGGGACGTGTCGCTGGAAATCGAGAAGGGTGAATTCGTCTTCCTGGTGGGCTCCTCCGGCTCCGGGAAGTCGACCTTCCTGCGGCTGATCCTGCGCGAGGAGCGGACGGACACCGGCATGGTGCACGTCCTCGGCAAGGACCTCGCGCGGTTGTCCAACTGGAAGGTGCCGCAGATGCGGCGCCAGTTGGGCACCGTCTTCCAGGACTTCCGCCTGCTGCCCAACAAGACGGTCGCGGAGAACGTGGCGTTCGCCCTCGAGGTGATCGGCAAGCCGCGCGGCACCATCCGCAAGACGGTCCCCGAGGTGCTCGACCTCGTCGGCCTCGGCGGCAAGGAGGACCGCATGCCGGGCGAGCTGTCCGGTGGTGAGCAGCAGCGCGTGGCGATCGCCCGGGCGTTCGTCAACCGCCCGATGCTGCTGATCGCGGACGAGCCCACGGGAAACCTCGACCCGCAGACCTCCGTGGGCATCATGCGGCTGCTGGACCGCATCAACCGGACCGGCACCACCGTGGTGATGGCCACCCACGACCAGAACATCGTCGACCAGATGCGCAAGCGCGTCATCGAGCTCGAGAAGGGGCGACTGGTCCGCGACCAGTCCCGCGGCGTCTACGGCTACCAGCACTGAGCCTGGGCCCCGCCCTGCACACCGCAGCCTTCTGAAAGGACAACATGCGCGCCCAGTTCGTGCTCTCGGAGATCGGCGTCGGTCTCCGGCGCAACCTCACCATGACCTTCGCGGTCATCGTCTCCGTGGCCCTCTCGCTCGCGCTCGCCGGCGGCTCGTGGCTCGCCCGCGAGCAGGTCGACTCGATGAAGGGCTACTGGTACGACAAGGTCCAGGTGTCGATCTTCCTCTGCAACAAGAACGACGCCAAGACCGACCCCAACTGCACCAAGGGCGCGGTCACCGAGGAGCAGAAGCAGGACATCGAGAAGCAGCTCAAGGCGCTGCCGCTCGTGGACAAGTACTTCCACGAGAGCGCGGAGGACGCCTACAAGCACTACAAGGAGCAGTTCTCCGACTCGCCGCTGGCCGACTCGCTCACCCCGGACCAGATGCAGGAGTCGTTCCGGGTCAAGCTCAAGGACCCGACGAAGTTCCAGGTGGTGGCGAGCGCCTTCCAGGGCCGTCCCGGCGTCCAGGAGGTGCAGGACCAGAAGGCCCTGCTGGACAACCTGTTCGGGCTGCTCAACGGCATGACGCTGGCCGCGCTGGTGGTGCTGGCGTTCATGCTCGCGGTGGCGATGATGCTGATCGTCAACACGGTGCGTGTGTCGGCCTTCAGCCGCCGCCGGGAGACCGGGATCATGCGGCTGGTCGGCGCGTCCAGCTTCTACATCCAGATGCCGTTCATCATGGAGGCCGCGTTCGCCGGTCTGGTCGGCGGTGGCCTGGCCTGTCTGATGCTCCTCGTGGGCCGCTACTTCCTGATCGACCACGGCCTCTCGCTGCAGACCAAGGTGCCGCTGATCAACTTCCTCGGCTGGGGCGAGGTGGCGCAGGTGCTGCCGCTGGTGCTGGTGGTGGGCATGCTGATGCCCGCGCTGGCGGCCCTGATCGCGCTGCGCAAATACCTCAAGGTCTGATCCGCGCCAAGGGCGCTGTACGGCCAACTTTCCGTACAGCGCCCGCTTCTCGCCTAGACTGCCCGACGTGCTGAGCCCACGTCCGCCCGGGAGACCACGCCGCCTGCGCCGTGCCGCGGCGCTGACGCTGGTCTTCGGCGCGGTCCTGGCGACGGGTGCCGCGGCGGGTTCCTTCGGGGACCTCGGCGGGGAGCGGCGGACGCCGTCGCACTCCCGCATCCCGGCCGGCACCGTCGCCGACACCGACGAGATCGCCGAGGCGATCGCGGAGGGCAAGGTCGGCGCGCAGGCCGCGCAGGCCCTGGTCAGCCGTAGCGGCGACCGCTGGTCCTCCTTCTACACGGCCCAGGAGTACGAGGGTTTCCAGCAGTCCCTGGACGGCCGGTACGTGGGCGTCGGTCTGTGGGTGCGACGCACCGAGGACGGCCGGATCGGCATCGACCGCGTCCAGTCCGGCAGCCCGGCCGCCCGGGCCGGGGTGCTCGCCGGGGACCGGCTGATGAGCATCGACGGCACGGAGGTCACCGGCCGTCCCGTCACCGAGGTCGTCGCCCGGCTGCGCGGTTCCGACGCGGCCGGCACCGCCGTGGCCCTGGGCCTGCGGCGCGGCGCGCGCTCCTGGACGGTCTCCCCGCGGCGCGCCCTGCTGCCGACGGAGTCCGTACGGGTCCGGCGCGTCCCCGGCGGCGTCAGCGTCGTCAAGGTGGACGCCTTCACCAAGGGTGTCGCCGGGCAGGTCCGCAACGCCCTGGCCGGCCGGCCGGGACACAAGGGCATAGTCCTGGACCTGCGCGGCAACTCCGGCGGCCTGGTCACCGAGGCCGTCGGTGTGGCCTCCGCGTTCCTGGACGGCGGCCTGGTCGCCACGTACGACGTCCACGGCAGGCAGCAGGCGCTCTACGCGGCCGACGCCGGCGACACCGACACCCGGCTCGTCGTGCTCGTGGACGGCGGCACGATGAGTGCGGCCGAACTGCTCGCCGGCGCCCTGCAGGACCGCGGCCGTGCCGTCGTCGTGGGCTCCCGCACCTTCGGCAAGGGCTCGGTGCAGATGCCCAGCCGGCTGTCGGACGGTTCGGTCGCCGAGCTCACCGTCGGCCACTACCGGCTGCCCGCGGGCCGCCGGGTGGACGGCCGCGGGGTCGAGCCCGACCTGAAGGTCACCGGTGGCGCGGACGCCGAGTCCGAGGCCCTCCAGGTGCTGGACGGTCTGGGCACGCCGGCCCGCTGACCGGCGCGCAAACCGGTACCCCCCGGCCCCGCCGAGGTGCGAGAATGGCCGCGCTATGGCAAAGGAAACGGGTCGCAAGCTGATCGCGCAGAACAAGAAGGCGCGGCACGACTACCACATCCTCGACACCTACGAGGCGGGCCTGGTGCTCACCGGCACCGAGGTGAAGTCGCTGCGCCAGGGACGCGCTTCCCTGGTCGACGGCTTCGGCCAGCTCGACGGGGGCGAGGCGTGGCTGCACAACGTGCACATCCCCGAGTACACCCAGGGGACGTGGACGAACCACTCGGCGCGGCGCAAGCGCAAGCTGCTGCTGCACCGGGAGGAGATCGAGAAGCTCTTCCAGAAGTCCCAGGAGACCGGTCACACGATCGTGCCGCTCTCCCTGTACTTCAAGGACGGCCGGGCGAAGGTCGAGATCGCGCTGGCCAAGGGCAAGAAGGACTACGACAAGCGGCAGACCCTGCGCGAGAAGCAGGACCGCCGCGAGGCCGACCGGGCCATCTCGGCGGCGCGCCGCCGGCAGCGGGGCGACTGACCCCCGGGAAATGCGCTGGCCTCCGTGTACGTCGGTCACGTACGATGGCGTCAGCACCACCGGGCCGTGACGGCCCGGTGAGCAGTTTGAAAAATCAACATGGGGATGATCGGTTTCGACTGGGGATGTCGAAGCAGGGGAAGCGAGCCGAGAAAGCGGCAATGATCTCGTAAACCATATGCCGAAAACAATAATCGCCACTTCTAAGCGCGATTCCTCCGCCTTCGCTCTCGCTGCCTAATTAGCAGCTAGCGAAGACTCCGCGGAGTGTCAGCCCGGGGCTGTTCCCGACCCGGATCCTGGCATCAGCTAGGGGACTAAACCACTGAGTCCGGCCACGGGGCTCGGTGGGAAACCAAACAGTGGCTGGGCCCGTCGGCGGCTTGTCCGCGTGACTGCCGGGGCCGAGAAAAGCACAGCGGACTGCGCTCGGAGAAGCCCTGATTCTGCACCACAGGACGCGGGTTCGATTCCCGCCATCTCCACTGACCCAACGGAAGGCGATGCCTGCCGCGCACTGCGCGGGAGGCATCGCCTTCCGTCGTTTCCGGGGCCCGTCCCCTCGCCGCACGGCGCCCCGCCCGGCTGACGGCCGGTAGGTCAGGCCCGGCGACGGGCCGTCCGCAGGGAGGCCGCCGCGACCAGCGCCGCGGTGGCCGCGGCGACCGCCGGTATCGCGTACGCGGGGACCGCACCCCGGTGCTCCACGACGGACCCCGCGGCGAAGGAGCCCGCGGCGATGCCGCCGAGGAGGGCCGTGACGGCCAGCGTCATCCCCTCGTTGAGGCGGCCCGGCGGGACCCGGCGCTGGATCAGGGCCATGCCGTTGATCATCGTGGGCGCGGTGGCCATGCCCGCCAGCAGCAGCGCGGGGGCCAGCAGCCACAGGCCGCCGAGGGCCGCCGCGGGCAGCGGGCCGAGCATGAGGGCGGCCATCAGGGCGACGCTCGCGGCGAAGCGGCCCTCCGCGCCGCCACGGGGCCTGCGCAGCCCGTACAGCAGGCCCGCGGCGCACGAACCCGCCGCCTGGAGGGCGAGCATCGCCCCGGCGGCGCCGCGGTGCCCCTGGGAGTCGGCGAAGGCGATCGTGGTGACCTCCAGGGCGCCGAAGACCGCCCCCGTCGCCAGGAACGTCAGCAGTACCGCCGGTACCGCGGCCCGCAGCGCGCCCGCCCCCGGTCCTGCGGTGGCCCGCGGCACCGGCGGCGGTTCGGTGCCGCGCTGCGCGGCGAAGATCAGGATGCCGCCGAAGAGCAGCAGCGCCCCCGTCAGCGTGCCGGCCTCGGGGAACAGCGAGGTGCACAGGAAGGCCGCGAGGACCGGGCCGAGCATGAAGCAGACCTCGTCCGCCGCCTGCTCGAAGGAGTTGGCGACGTGCCGGCCCCGCTCGTCGTCCCGGTACAGGTGCGCCCAGCGCGCCCGCGCCATGCCTCCTGTGTTCGGCGTCGTCGCGGTGGCGGCGTACGCGGCGAACAGGGTCCAGGCCGGGGCGTGCAGCCGTACGCACACCACCAGCGCGAGCGAGCCCAGCGCGGCGAGCCCCGCGGCCGGCACGGCCACCCGGGCCTGGCCGTGCCGGTCGGTCAGGCGCGCGGTCCAGGGGGCCACCACGGCCGTCGCGGCGAGCCCGGTGGCGGTGACCGCCCCGGCCAGCGCGTACGAGCCGTAGCCGGCCGCGATCATGACGACCGCGCTGACGCCGAACATCCCCATCGGGAGCCGGGCCAGGAGGTTCCCGGTGGTGAAGGCCCGGGTGCCGGGCAGGGCGAAGAGCCGCCGGTAGGGGGCGGCGAAGGCGAGCGCGGTCATGCGACCACCCTCCCGGCGCGTCCCCGGCGCGGTCCAACACCTGATCAGCGCCCATTGACGCGTTCCCGTTGTCAATCGCGGACGTGTTCAATGGGCGGATGCCGCACGCCATCGACCCGCGCCTGCTGAGGGCCTTCACCGCCGTCGCGGAGGAACTGCACTTCACCCAGGCCGCCGCCCGCCTCCACGTCGCCCAGCAGGCGCTGAGCCGGGACGTCCGGCGCCTGGAGCGGGAACTGCGGGCCGAACTGTTCGTGCGGACGACCCGCTCGGTGCGGCTGACCGCCGAGGGGGAGCGGCTGCTGCCGTACGCCCGGCGCGTGCTCGCCGCCCACGACGAACTGGCCGCCGCCTTCGCGCCCGCCGGCCGTCCGCTGCTCGTCGACATCGGCGCGCCGGTGGGCACCGGCCACCGGGTGCTGGCCGCCGCCCGCGCCGCCGCGCCCGAACTCGAGCTCACCGCGCGCTTCCACGGCGGGCTCACCGGCGCCGCCGCGGGGATCCTCGCCGGCCGCCTGGACGTCTCCTTCGGCCGGGCGGCGGGCCTGGCCCCCGCCGTGCTGGACCGGCTGGAGCACCTGCCGGTCCGCTACGAGCGGATGGCGGTGCTGCTCCCCGCCGGCCACCGGCTGGCCCCGCTCGCCGAGGTGCCGCTCGACCGACTCGCGGGGGAGTCGCTCTACGCGGCCGCCGGGAACCCGGACACCGCCGAGTGGACGGATCTGGCCCGGCGCCTGTTCCGGGGCCGGGGCATCGCCGTCGCCGCGCCCTTCCCCGCCATCGACGGGCCGGAGGAGTTCGTCCGTCTGGTGCGCAAGCACCGCTGGCCCGTCCTGGCCAGCACCGAGTTCATCGACCTGCCCGGCTTCGTCCTGCGCCCGCTCACCGGCCCCGTACCGCTCGCCCCCGTCTCCATGGTGTGGCGGCGCGGACTGCGCCACCCCGCACTGGACGTTCTGCTCCGCGCCGCGCGCCGGCTCGCCGCGGAGGACGACTGGCTCACCGTGCCGGACGGCGCCTGGCTGCCGGAGCCGGACGCCCGCGTGATGGCGCCCCCGGCGCTCACACCGGGCCCGCGCACCGGGTGAGAGCAAGGTTGCGTGGCGGTCACCTCAGGCCATCGGGAGGAAACGCGCCGTTCCTACCGTCGTGGGCATCACCCGACGAGCGACATCAGGGCCTGGAGGCGTCATGACTGCCGCGAGCACCACCGCACGCAAGGGCGGCCGCTGGATCGAACGGTGGGACCCTGAGGACGAGGGGTCCTGGGAGAACGGCGGCCGGCGCGTCGCCCACCGGAACCTGCTGTTCTCCGTCCTGTCCGAGCACGTCGGCTTCTCCGTCTGGACGCTCTGGTCGGTCATGGTGCTCTTCATGGGCCCGGAGTACGGCATCGACCCCGCCGGGAAGTTCTTCCTGGTCGCCATGGCCACGGCGGTCGGCGCCCTGGTCCGCGTCCCGTACACCTTCGCCGTCGCGCGCTTCGGCGGCCGCAACTGGACCGTCCTCAGCGCGCTCATGCTGCTGCTGCCGACGATCGCCGCCGCCGTCGTCATGGAGCCCGGCACCTCCTACGGGACCTTCCTCGCCGTCGCCGCGCTGACCGGGGTCGGCGGCGGCAACTTCGCCTCCTCCATGACCAACATCAACTCCTTCTTCCCGCTCCGGAAGAAGGGCTGGGCCCTCGGCCTGAACGCGGGCGGCGGCAACATCGGCGTGCCGGTCGTCCAACTGGTCGGCCTGCTGGTCATCGGCACGGCGGGCGCCGGCCACCCGCGGCTGCTGCTGGCCGTCTACATCCCGCTCATCGTGGTCGCCGCCACGCTGGCGGCCCTGTACATGGACAACCTGGCGCCCGTGCGGAACGACATCGGCGCGGCCGCCGAGGCGGTGAAGGACGGCCACACCTGGATCATGTCCTTCCTCTACATCGGCACCTTCGGGTCCTTCATCGGCTACAGCTTCGCCTTCGGGCTCGTCCTGCAGAACCAGTTCGCCCGCACCCCGCTGCAGGCCGCGTCCATCACCTTCGTCGGCCCGCTGCTCGGCTCGCTGGTCCGCCCGGTCGGCGGACGGCTCGCGGACCGCTTCGGCGGCGCGCGGATCACCCTGTGGAACTTCCTGGCGATGGCCGCCGCCACCGCCGTGATCGTCCTCGCCTCGGCACAGAAGTCCCTGGCGCTGTTCTCCGGCGCCTTCGTCGCGCTGTTCATCCTGACCGGCCTCGGCAACGGCTCGACGTACAAGATGATCCCGGGCATCTACGCCGCCAAGGCCGCCGCCAAGGGCCTGACCGGCGAAGCCGCGGCCTCCTACGGACGCCGGCTGTCCGGCGCCGCGATGGGCCTGATCGGCGCCGTCGGCGCGCTCGGCGGCCTCGGCATCAACCTCGCCTTCCGGCAGTCCTTCCTCACCCGGGGCACCGGCACCCCGGCCTTCGTCACCTTCCTGGCCGTCTACGCGGTCTGCTTCGCCGTCACCTGGGCCGTATACCTGCGCAGGCCCGCACCGGCCCCCGCCCCGGCGGCCGGGCCCGGTGCCGGGGCCGAGCCGGAGCCACGGCTGTCCTACGCGCAGGTGTAGCCCCGGCGAACTGCGTAACAACGGGGAAATGCCGGTGAACCGAGACCGTCACCGGGGCTTGGAACCATGCGCGCAACGGGGCGCACGACTCCGGGACCCGGGACGGTCCCGGCCTCCGTTGCACGCGTACCTCCGGCGGAGCGAGGCAGAGCCATGCAAGTGCGACACCCAGACGTCCTCCCCTTGGCGGGCTTCACGGTCGGCGTCACCGCGGCCCGCCGCGCCGACGAGCTGTGCGCCCTGCTCGAACGGCGCGGCGCCGTCGTGATGCGGGCCCCCGCGCTGCGGATCGTCCCGCTGCCGGACGACACCGAACTGCTCGCCGCGACCAAGCGGTTGCTCGACCGCGGTCCCGACGTGGTGGTGGCCACCACGGCGATCGGCTTCCGCGGCTGGATCGAGGCCGCCGACGGCTGGGGGCTCGGCGAGCCCCTGCTGGAACGGCTGCGCCACGTCGAACTGCTCGCCCGCGGCCCCAAGGTGCGCGGTGCGATCCGCGCGGCCGGGCTCAGGGAGTCCTGGTCGCCGGCGTCCGAGTCGATGGCGGAGGTCCTCGACCGCCTGCTGGACGAGGGTGTCGACGGCCGGCGCGTCGCCGTCCAGCTGCACGGGGAGCCGGTGCCCGGCTTCAGCGAGGCACTGCGCGCGGCCGGCGCGGAGGTCGTGGGCGTACCCGTCTACCGCTGGATGCCGCCGGAGGACCTGGGCCCGGTCGACCGGCTCATCGACGCGGCCGTCGCCCGCGGACTGGACGCGGTCGCCTTCACCAGCGCCCCCGCGGCGGCCTCCCTGCTGGACCGGGCCGACCGCCGGGGTCTGCGCGGCGAACTCCTCGACGCCCTGCGCCACGACATCCTCCCGGCCTGCGTGGGCCCCGTCACGGCGCTGCCCCTGCAGGCCCACGAGGTGCCCACCGCCCAGCCCGAACGCTTCCGCCTCGGGCCGCTGGTCCAACTGCTCGCCGCAGAGCTCCCGGGGCGGGTGCGTCCCCTCCCCGTCGCCGGACGGCGCCTGGAGATCCGCGGCCACGCGGTCGTCGTCGACGGCGAGCTGCGCCCCGTCCCCCCGGCCGGGATGGCCCTGCTCCGCGCCCTCGCCCGGCGCCCCGGGTGGGTCGTCTCCCGGGCCGACCTGCTCCGGGTGCTGCCGGGGGCGGGGCGCGACGAGCACGCCGTCGAGACGGCGATGGCGCGGTTGCGGGCGGCGCTGGGGGTGCCGAAGCTCATCCAGACGGTGGTCAAGCGGGGGTACCGGCTTGCGCTGGATCCGGCGGCCGATGCCAAGTACGCCTCCGCGTGACCCGGGGTCGTGGGTGCGGCCTGTTGGTCGTGTGCGGGTTGTCTGCGCCTGCGGCGGGCGTCCACCCGCCCTC
>NZ_JARAVK010000204.1:0-16438 GCF_033792765.1 Streptomyces sp. PA03-6a
GAAGCCAGAGGTCTTGGAGGAGATCGTCAGCCACGACCGTTCATGATCGCGGTTCCGGTGACGCTCCGTGGCTCCAGCACGGAAAGTGATCCAGAACCAAGGTTCACGCGTCGTCGACAGCCGCGCTGTAGCCGGCGCTGGAGGAGCCAGCGCGCCGCCGTGCTGACGGCGGCCGCCACGGTGGTCTCGCTGGTACCCGCGGACGAAAACTAGGCCGAGGTCGTGATGCGTGCCGCGCTTGCGATCGGATTCGCCAGCCGGCAGCCGGTTCTGTCGTTGCTCGGAGAGTCGAAGGCGATGGAGGCGAGGAACTCGGGTACGCAGCTTTCTGGCCGGGGGGGGGTGCCTCTATGTCCTTCGTCAAGCGAGTCGTGGGGTGCGGGGTTGGTAGAAGATGCCGTCGCGGAGCATGGCGAATAGGACGCTGATGCGGTGGCGGGCGGGGCGGAGGAGGGCTTGGGTATGGGTTTTGCCGCGGGCCCGGCATTTGTCGTAGTAGGTGCGGGAGGCGGGGTCGTGGAGGGCGGCGAACACGGACAGGAACATGGCCCGTTTGAGCTGCCGGTTTCCGCCTCGGGGTGCGTGTTCGCCGCGGATCGAGGTGCCGGACTGCTTGGTTGTGGGGGCTAGAGCGTGTCGTCAAACGATCTTGCCTGGTGGATCATGGTCCGGTGATACGTCGCCATGAACTGTCAGACGCCGAGTGGGAGTTCGTCCGGCCGCTGCTGCCCCATGCCGAGTCGGGGCGGAAGCGGCTGGACGACCGCATGGTCCTGAACGGGATCGTGTGGAAGTTCCGGACTGGGTCCGCCTGGCGGGACGTGCCTGAGCGATACGGGTCCTGGGCCACCTTGCATACCCGTTTCCGCCGGTGGGCTGCAGACGGAACCTTCGACCGGATGCTGCGGGCAGCCCAGGCGAAGGCGGATGCGGCCGGTGCCGTCGACTGGATGGTGTCGGTCGACTCCACCATCGTGCGGGCCCACCAGCATGCCGCCGGGGCCCGAAAAGGTGCCCCTATGGCTTTCGTCAAGCTGCCGCGTTGAGCGGGGGCTCGTAGAGGGTGCCGTCGCGGAGCATGGCGAAGAGCACGTCGATGCGTCGTCTGGCGAGGGCGACCAGGGCTGCGACGTGGTGCTTGCCCTCGCGGCGCTTCCTGTCGTAGTAGGCGCGTGATTCTGGTTGCGAGAGCGAGGCGAAGGCGGCGAGGTAGAAGGCGCGTTTGAGCTGTTTGTTGCCCCGCCGGGCGGGATGTTCGCCACGGATGGACGAGCCGGAGCTGCGGGTGACCGGTGCCAGGCCAGCGTATGCGGCCAGGTGTCCGGCTGTGGCGAAGGTGCTGCCGTCACCGACGTCGATGAGGATGCGGGCCGCGGTCCTGACCCCGATGCCGGGCATAGAGATCAGGACCTCGGAGAGAGGGTGGGCCTCCAGGAGTTCCTCGATGCGGGTAGCGAGGAGTTTTCGCTGGTCCAGGACGGAGCCGAGGGTGGAGACGAGGCTGGGGATGATCAGCGTGGCGGCGTCGGTGCCGGGGACGACCACGGTCTGCTCGTCCAGTGCGGCAAAGATCTCCTCGACCAGGCGCTCAGCCATCCGTGGCGCTTTCGGCCGCAGCAGTGTGACCAGTCGCCGCCGGCCTGCCTTCCTGATCTGCGCCGGGGAACCGAAGCGTTCAAGCAGCGCAAGCACGGCGGGATGGTCCAGACGCGGGCCGAGGACTTTCTCCAGCGACGGGTGGATCTGCGTGAGCAGCCCCCGCAGGCGGTTCTTGGTCCTGGTCAGCTCGATTGCAAGGTCGTCGTCGAACCCGACGATCATCTCCATTTCGGCGACGGTCGCGTCGGCCAGTTCGATGGCCCGCAGCGTGTGGGGCATCGCGCGGGCCGCATCCGCGATGATGTGCGCGTCGCGGGCGTCGGTCTTGGCTCCTCCCGGGTAGAGGTCGGCGATCCGCCGCATCGTCAGGCCGGGGAGGTAGGCGACGCGGCATCCCGCATCGCGGGCCACGGCCAGGGGCAGTGCGCCTATGGAGGCGGGCTGGTCGACCACCACCAGCACAGTGCCGTGCTTGGCCTGGAGCTTGGTGAACACCTCGCGCAGCTTCGGCTCGGTGTTGGGCAGCCGCTTGTCGAAAACCCGCTTGCCCGCCGGGGTCAGGGCGGTGGCATGGTGCTCGCTCTTGCCGACGTCCAGACCCACGTAGACGTCGATGCTGCCGTCATCGTTCACGGTCTTGCTCCTGTGTTCGCCCTCTTCCCGGCCTACCTGCGGCATCGGCGTGCCGGCATCCACGTTACGAAGAGACTGCCTCGCCCGGTCCGGGATCGGCGCTCGTGCCCCTAATCAGCGGTCTGCCAATGCCTCCGACGCCCGGTGACACCACCTTTTCGATCATCACCGACTGGGGGCTCAAGTCCTGCCGGTGTCGGAGGCCGGGAGCCTCATTGCGAGGCCAGGAAAAAGGTAACTGTGAGAGTTCTTCTGCGGCCCGGGATGGGTTGCTGCCAGGCTCGGCGCTCATGATCCGGCATGACTCGAAAAATAACTGGCGCCCCGTCAGGGGCTGCCGTTCCCCCGAGGTGTCTGCCGGACGCGGGCGTCGGCCTGGTCCACCCGTTGGCTTGATCAGCAGCTTGTCCGCCTTCCGGCGTGACTCATCACAGTTCCGCCGCGCGGTGACTCCACCCAGGCCGACGCCGATCACGGTCCGTCCGCCCGGAGGAGAACAACCGCGTGACCATGCTCGCAGAACACGTCGACGGCGTCATCGGTGTCGATACCCACCGCGACACGCTTGCCGCGGCCGCCGTCAGCCCCATCGGGGCCGTCCTGCAGACCACCGACTCACCTGCTCACACGCGCGGCTACCAGCGCCTGCTGGACTTCGCCCAGCAGCACGTGCCCGGCCGACGCTGCTGGGCACTCGAAGGAACCGGCAGCTACGGCGCTGGCCTGGCCGCCTTTTTGGAAGACGCTGGCGAACGCGTCATCGAAGTCTGTCGCCCCAAGCGCCCGCCGGTCCGGGGAGGCCGTAAGACGGACATGCTCGACGCCATCCGCGCGGCCCGCGAGGCCCTGGCCACCGAGCCCGTCATCCAGCCCCGAAGCCGCGGGGAACGCGAGGCGATGCGCGTGCTGCTGGCCACCCGGCAAGGCGCCGTGCACGCCTCCACGGCGGCCATCAACCAGCTCAAGGCACTGATCGTGTCCGCGCCGGACGACCTCCGCGCCGAGCTGCGTCGCCTCAGCCGGCCGCAGCAGGTCACACGCTGCGCTGGCCTGCGCGGCCGCCCCGCGCTGTCTACCGAGCACCGCATGACCGTCCGCGCCGCGCTGTCTACCGAGCACCGCATGACCGTCCGCGCCCTGCGTTCTACCGCTCAGCGCATCCGGCACCTCCAGACCGAAGCCCGCGAGCTGGAGAACGAGCTTCTCCAGCTCGTCCGACAGCAGGCTCCTGAACTCTTGGAGTTGCTCGGGATCGGCCCGATCACCGCAGCTCAGATCCTGGTCAGCTGGTCGCATCCGGGCCGGTTCCGTTCCGAGGCCGCCTTCGCCTCCTTCGCCGGTGTCGCGCCGATCCCGGCCTCGTCAGGGCTAACCAACAAGCACCGGCTGAACCGGGGCGGCGACCGCCAGCTGAACCGAGCGATGCACACGATCACCCTGATCAGGATGCGGCTCGATCCTGCCACGAAGACGTACGTCGCCCGACGCGTCGGCGAGGGCAAGAGCCCCCGCGATGCGCAGCGATGCCTCAAACGCAACATCTGCCGCCAGATCTTCAAGATCCTCGAACGACGGAACCAACAGACGGAACAGCTTCCCCAAGCGGCTTGACATGACATAGCAGCCTCGGGGGCCCACAACCCGGGGTTCGGACGGTCCCGCGGCGGCCTGACCAGCAAAATCCATCTCGCCTGCGACGGACTGGGCCGCCCGCACGGCTTCACGATCACCGGCGGCAACACCAACGACTGCACCCAGTTCACCGCCATCATGCAGGCCATCCGCGTGCCCCGGATCGGACCTGGCCGGCCCCGAATCCGGCCCTCGCACGTCATCGGCGACAAGGGCTACAGCTCACGGGCCATCCGCACCTGGCTGCGTGAACGGGGCATCGCGCACACCATCCCCGAGCGCGTCGACCAGATCCGCAACCGGCGCCGCCGCGGACGCCGCGGTGGACGACCCCCGGCCTTCGACAAGGCGGTCTACAAGCGCCGCAACGTCGTGGAACGCTGCTTCAACCGCCTCAAGCAATGGCGCGGCATCGCCACTCGCTACGACAAGACCGCTCAGTCCTTCCAGGCCGCCGTCACCCTCGCATCACTGCTGATGTGGGCCTGACGTTTGACGACAGGCTCTAGGCTGGCGTGGGAGGCGAGGTGGGCGGCGCTCGGGAACGAGCTGCCGTCGCCGATGGTGACCAGAAGGACTGCGGCGGTCCTGACGCCGACACCGGGGAGTGACGTCAGGACCTGGGAAAGAGGGTGGGCCTCCAGCAGGGCCTCGATCTGGGCCTCAAGGGCCCGCCGCTGTTCGTGCACGGCTGCCAGGGACTTGGCCAGCGATGGCACGACGATGTCGAGGGTGCCGGTCCCTGGGACCACGACGGTCTGCTCGTCCAGGGCGGTGAAGATGTCATCGATCAGCCGGGTGGCCATGCGAGGTGCTTTGGGCCGGATGACCTCGAGGAGTCTGCGGCGTCCGGCTTTCCTGAGGGCGGCCGGGGAGCCGTAGCGCTCCAGCAGCCAGGTGACGGCCTGGTGGTCGAGCCGGGGGCCAAGAACGCGTTCCAGCGAGGGGTGGGGCACCGGTTCGTCGATGTGCTGAGCAAGGTGGCCGACTCGCTCCGACCACCAACCTGGACCACTCCGAACGCGTCGGACTCGCCAGGGGGGCGACTGTACGGCTCGGCTGGGGCTACACCCTGCACGACAACGGCACCCCTGCCGTGCACCGCCAGCTCCTGTGCCACTGCCAGCCGCTCGCAGGCGTCCGGGGTCCCGGCGGTCCCGGGCCAGCGCGAGGCTCACCGCGAGTACGAGAGCAGGGTCAGCACACGCCGCCTGGCCTCTGAGCGTTCTCGCCGATACCGATGTGCCCCGAGGCTGGAAGCCCGCCCAGCAACGAACCACAGGTGGTCCCTTGACCTGATGGGCACCTGCATCCAGCGGCCGTCGCTAGTTCAGCTTGCTCCTGTTAGTGGCGACACCTGAGAACGGCTTAAGGCCGCTCTAGGCAGCCGTTCTGAGCCTGTGTGGGGGCGCGTGTGGGCAAAGCTGTCCTAGGCCCTGAGAGGAGCCCAGAAGGCTCTGGCAGCCGGCTGTCTCAAGCAGTTGGGCAAGGAGGAGGGACTGTAGAAGAGGGACTGGACCTGCCCTAGGCCCGGAGCAGGGTAGTCCCCAAACCGCAGGTCATACCCCCTGAAGCAGCAACACCAGGGACTGTAGGGACTGTGATGTGCAAGTTATCTTGCGCCCGCGCACATGAGAAGCAGGAACCTGAACGCACTCTTAAATTGGGAAACCCAGTCCCTACAGTCCCTTACACCGTCCTGACCTGCACAAACACCCAGGGACCAAGGGACCAAACCTAGACACTGTCCGTCCCTGGCAACCACTGACCGACTGGGCCGGCTGTCTCAAGCAGTTGGGCAAGGAGGAGGGACTGTAGAAGAGGGACTGGACCTGCCCTAGGCCCGGAGCAGGGTAGTCCCCAAACCGCAGGTCATACCCCCTGAAGCAGCAACACCAGGGACTGTAGGGACTGTGATGTGCAAGTTATCTTGCGCCCGCGCACATGAGAAGCAGGAACCTGAACGCACTCTTAAATTGGGAAACCCAGTCCCTACAGTCCCTTACACCGTCCTGACCTGCACAAACACCCAGGGACCAAGAGACAAGGACTGCTCCCACCATGTTGTGGTTGTCGGCTTGGGTGCTGGTTTGGAAGTTTGGTGCGTGGGTTGTCTCAGACTGTGGTTTTTGACGCGGCTGTTGGTGCTGTTGTCTGTGCCGAACTAGTCCGGGTTGTTCGAAGGTGGCGGAGGAGATCGACTGGTTGTGTGAGGTGGTCGGTTCCAGTCGTGTCCGGGGCGCCCGGCGGCGTGCTGCCGGGGTCGCAAACCACTATGTCCCCGTTGACGGGTGGAGTGGAACGCTCGCGGTCTTGCTGACGGACGGCATCACGCAGCTCGCGGTCTTGCTGACGGACGGCATCACGCAGCTCGCGGTCTTGCTGGAGAAGGCCTCCGGCGGTGGCCGATCTGGTTGGCACCGTGCACACAACCCGCGGGAACTCCCTGCCGGCGCTTGTTCTGGGAACGCGGGATTAGACCAGTCATCACACGCCGCGACATCCCACAGGGGCCCAGCCTCCGCGTACATCGCTGAACCGTAGAGCGGGCCAACGTGCGACTCCACGACTTTCGCCACCAACGCACGCATCCGACAAGCTCGCGTATGGCCTCGAGCTGGGCATGATCAGCCTGTGCGACTTGTGGTTCCCTCCTGCTGGGCTTCGACCAGGTGGTAGGTCTGCTCGATCCAGGTCACGATCGTGGTCCGCAGTTCCTCGTGGGTGGTCCAGTTCCGGCGGTCGAGGACGTTCTTCTGCAGCAGGCTGAAGAAGGACTCCATGGCCGCGTTGTCGCCGGCTGCCCCCGACTCTCCCTATCGATCCGGCCATCCGGTGGCGATCGAGTGCCCGGACGAATTTCCGTGACCGGAACTGCGATCCGCGATCGCTGTGCAGGATGCATCCGTCGACGTGTTCACGCCGGGCGACGGCGTTGTCCAGGGCGGTCACGGCCAGGCGGGACTTCATCCGCGCATCAATGGAGTAGCCCACGATCCTGTTGCTGAAGGCGTCCTTGATCGCGAAGAGGTACAGCTTGCCGTCGCCGGTGGCGTGTTCGGTGATGTCTGCGAGCCACAGGCGGTTCGGAGCGTCAGCGGTGAAGTTGCGGCGGACCAGGTCGTCGTGCACCGGCGGGCCGGCCTTCTTGATCCTGCCGCGCTTCTTGCCGAACACGCTCCACCAGTGGTTGTCCCGGCAGATCCGCCACGCGGTCCGGTCGGCCATCGCGGCACCCGCGCTGCGGGCTTCGTCGGCCAGGAAGCGGTAGCCCAACTCGGGATCCTCGCGGCGTCGAACAGCGCGTTCGCGCGATGAGCCTCCTCCAGCACGGCGTCGGTCACCGGCTTGTCGAGCCAGCGGTAGTAGTAGGGCTGTTTCGCGAGCTTCAGCACCCGGCACGTCACCGTGACGGGCATCCCGTCCGCGGCCAGCTCTTTCACGAGCGGGTAGATCCTTTTCCCGGCAGATGCGCCTGCGACAGGTAGGCCGCGGCCCGGCGCAGGACCTCGTTCTCCTGCTCCAGCAGCTTGATCCGCCGGCGCGCTTCCCGCTGTTTCGCGCTCTCCTGGCTGGTCACCCCGGGCCTGGCCCCGTTGTCGATGTCCGCACGGCGCATCCATTTCCACAACGTCATCGGGTGGACTCCGAAGTCGGTGGCCACCTGCTCGACCGTCACCCCCGGGCCACGGTTCCTCGCGACTCGCACGACGTCTTGGCGGAACTCGTCCGGATAGGGCTTGGGCACAGCGACATCCTTCCCACCCGCCCCACAGGGCAAGCCAGCTCAGATGACCTGACCCACCTCTCAGGTTCCAGTTTTGGTGGCTAACTGACAGCCCTTCACGGAAGGCTGGCAGTCATGCCTCGTCCCTATCCTCCGGAGTTCCGGGCGCGCGCCACCGGGCTCATCCGTGCTGGCAAGCAGGCCATACAGACGGCGGTGGAGCTCGGTATCCATCCCGTCACGTTGTCGAAGTGGTTGCGGCAAGACGACATCGACAACGGGCGGCGACCGGGAACGCCGTCGAGCGAGTCTGCTGAGTTGCGGGCCGCTCGCCGGCGGATCCATGAGCTGGAAACCGAGTTGGCGATCGTCCGGCAGACGGCGAAGTTCCTCGGCGAGGACATGCCGGCCCCAAAAGGCTCTACCCGGTGATCGACCGACTCGTCGATGCCGGGGCCCCGGTCAACAGGTGCTGCCGGATCCTTGGCGTCGCCCGGCAGAACTACTACAAGCACAAGCGCACACCGACCACTCCACGGCAGCTACGGCGAGACTGGTTGACCGGGCTGATCCGAGAGGTTCACGTCGCCTCCCGCGGCACTTACGGCTACCGCCGCATCCACGCCGAGCTCACCCTGGGCATGGGTATCCGGGTCTGCACCAGGACCGTGTCGGTGCTCATGTCACAGGCCGGGATCCACGGCCTGCCCGGACCGGTGCGCATCAAGCGCCTGCGGGGTGTCGTCACCGCCGAGGACCTGGCCAATCGCAAGTTCCATCGCTTGCGCCCCGACGAGCTGTGGGTCACCGACATCACGCAGCACCGCACCAGGGAAGGGTGGGTGTACTGCGCGGCAGTCCTGGACGCGTTCAGCCGCAGGATTGTGGGCTGGTCCATCGACTCACGGCAGGACTCCACCTTCGTGGTCAACGCGCTGGACATGGCCATCCGCAACCGCCGCCCCGAGCCGGGCGGGATAGTGCACGCCGATCACGGCACCCAGTTCACCTCCTGGGTCTTCGGCGAACGGATCCGCTCCGCTGGCCTCCTGCCGTCGTTCGGCACCGTCGGGGACGGCCTGGACAACGCGATGATGGAGTCGTTCTGGTCCTCCATGCAGATCGAGCTGCTCAACCGCAAGCGCTGGAAGACCCGGGTCGAACTGGCCAACGCGATCTTCGAGTACATCGAGATCTTCTACAACCGCCAGAGACGACATTCAGCACTGGGCTACCGCACCCCAATCGAGTACGAGCTACTCTCCGCACGAGACACCGTCCCCGCGGCCAGTTAGCCACCGCAGCTGGAACCCAAACCGTGGGGCAGGTCAAGACGTCACCCGATCGTTCAGCAAACCCGTCATCGCCCTTGACGAGCATGGCACCGATGGCGGGATTCGGGCCGCTTGGCTTCCCCTACCGTGCTCGAAAACTTCGACTTCGATCCTCAAGCCGTCGTGAGACGCGAGGCCGTGACAATGGTCCACCATGCGCACCTCTCCCCCGGCCTGGCCCATCGGTTGCCGTCACACCGATGCTGTCCGCACCATGCCTAGGGCACGCCGATACTGCCGTCGGATTGAGCTGGCTGAGGTTGGCCCAGATCTGTATGTATGTGGCGTATCGAACATGGCTATGGAACTGAAAACCATTTTCTGAATCGACCACTTCGAAGGCCATTCACTCATCGACTAAAGCGTGTTGCAGAAGGCCTTGGTTTTGCAGGTCAGGGCCTGTTCATTGGTGTTGTGATTACACGGTCAGGGCGAGGTTGTGCAGGGTGTGCGATGGCCTGGACCGCGTGGTGGAGGCCGTTGCCGTGCTGTCGGCAGTCACGCGATCTTGTAGTTCTTCAGCCGGCCGATCGCATGCTCGACCCGCGCACGGATCCGGCGATGCTCCGCGTTATCGGCTTCCTCGTCGGCCAGCAGGGCCGGCCGGGACGGTTGCGGTGCGGGACGACCAGGCCGGTGTTGATATAGGCGCCGTCGCCGAGAACGGTGCGCCCTGGCAGTGCTGCGGAAGGCCCCAGTCGCGCCACACATGACCGGCGGCCCTGTTGCCCGGCGCCGGGCGCGCGGCGGCCACCCAGACGAGTGTCGCCATCGATGATGACCTGCATGTTTGCGGAGAACCGGTAGTTACGGCTCGAGGCACCAACCTTGCAATCTCGGACCGGGACCAGCGTGCCGTCCACGATCCACAGCCGGTCCGCGGCATCGATGGGACGTGCGGCCTGCTCCAGCACGAGGAGGGGCCGTAACCGCCGGATGACCCTGCACACCATGATGGGCGAGACCCTAAAGAGCGGTGCCAGCTCCCGCATAGTGAAGTTCGTCCGGTAGTAGACAGCCACCAGCCGCAGCACCCGGCCAGCAAGCGGCAGCCACCACGGCCGCCCGATGTGCGGCCCGCCGCCACCCCGCTCCCGCACCACCTTCAGCAACCGCTCGAACTGCTTCATCCGCCGCCCCGTGAACGTCTCCACCCACAAAGGTCAGCCCTCAACACCCCACGCACACAAGGAAAATGTCCTGCTCACAGACTGCAACACGCTTAGCACTGGCACGGCACCCTCGTCACCGCTGTCCGCGTGTTCCCGGCCGAAGGGTGAACCAGAGAGTTTGAACCGGACAAGAGGTAAAGAGCCACAGGTCGGAAGCCGGCGGCTCTCCCCCATCGCCTGTCAGGTCTCTGATACGGGGACCACCCCTTCAACGTGCAACTGGGTCAAGGTCTGGCGAGCCACTTCGCGGGAGATCCCGTACGCGCGCGACAGCGCGAGTTCGCCCGGAACCACGGCTGCAGGATCACCCTGCAGCTTGCGGCGCAGATCGCCAGCAACGTTCATGAATGTTCCAGGGAGGAATTCATTGAGAGCCACTGCGATGAGGACGCCTGGCTTGTCACGAACTTCGGCTTCCGCAGCCATCTCACGAAGGACTCGGACATCATCCCTGGTGGGCTGCCACCAGCGCTGTACGGGGCCAGTTCCCTTCAAAGGTCCCTGTTCGCCGCGCGGAGCGAACCGACTGCGCCGCGGCTGTACTCGTGCTGGCGTCTTGGCTCGGTCCATGGCTGCAGGGATCTCTTCCGCGATGTGGTCGAGAGCCATGATGACGACTTCAGTCACCGTGAGCTCCTGCTCCTGCCGGTACGCCTTGAGACGATCGGCCACTTCCTGGCTGACGCGGAACCCGGACTGGCCGTTGCGGGGGAATCCCTCTGCAGGCTCCTCAGGCACGTACTCGGGTTCTGGTGCCTGAGGAGGAACAGGCACAGGCCGAGGCGCCACACGAGGTGGCACGGGAGCGACTGGCGCTGCCGTGCCACCAGTGGCAGGTGCCCAGTTCGCAAACGGGTTGTCGCTGCCGGCGTCCGCTGGGGCGTCGAAGAGGTCTTCGTGCGTACCCACTGCCGGCTCCTGGCCGGGAGCTGTTGCTGACTCCGTCGCCTTCGGGGTGTTCTTTGGCATCAGACGGCCTGGGCGAGATCGTTGGCACGAGTGAAGATCTGAGCCACGAGTGCTTCGTAGTCCGCGGACAAGGCACCAGCGGCGTCTGGGATGGTCTTGTTCCCTGCCTGGCGCTCCTGCTCGAGCTCGTAGGCTGTGCGGCCACGCTCGCGGATGAGGTTTGCCATGGTCGATGAGTGTCCAACAGCTCGAGGGAATACGTAAGCGTGCTTACCGAGGATCTGCTTCGCTCGCCGCTCGATGTCCTCGTGGATCCGCGTCGCGTTGCGAGGTGAGAAGCAGTGGGCCACACCGAGTATCCGCAGTTGCCTGTTTACGCCGACGGCCATCTTGAATGCTTGTCCGAAGTCGTTGAGACCATCATCCAAGGACGCGGCATCGTACTTCACGGGCACCACGGCGAACCGCGAGGCCAAGAGGCAGAGGCGCAGCAGGTCCGGGTTCTCGGGTGGCGTGTCGATGAAGACCGCCCCGTAGCGAGGGAGGATTGGCTGCAGGCACACGGCGAATCGTAGGTACGCCTCAAAGAATCCGTCTGCGCGGGCGACGTCCTGGATGATGCCGTTGATCTTGCGAATTTCGGGTCCGCCGACGATGACATCGAGGTTCTCGCGAACACCCTGGAGCGGGACGAGCGGACTCCTGTCGGCCAGTGCCTCGGCGAACGCCTTTCCCTGGTCCTGGGGGCCGTACCCGAGGTCTCGATGCATGTTGCCCTGGCCGTTTACGTCGATGGCAAGCGTGGGCAAGCCTTCGCGGGCTGTCTTCGCGGCTGCGTTCGCAGTGAGGCTTGTCTTGCCGACCCCGCCTTTGCCGTTGCCAAGCATGAAGACCCGGCCGAACTGGTCGTAGTCGATCCCTGAGTCAGACGGATTCATCGGTGATGAGCTCACTTTCCAGCAATCGGCGAGGCCCTCGAAGGCACCAGCATCATGGCAGAAGACTAGGTCGACAAGCACGGCAACACGCCAATCGACCTAGTGATCAGCATGTGAGAGTACATGCCCCCTGCCATGTGCGCCAACAGGCGGGTGTCCACACGGAGATGCCAACAGTCGGCTAGGCCTTGCCAACCTCTCCCCCACGTACTTGCAAGCAGGCATGTGTACGCAACCGGGCACCTTCAAGGCGTCACGTGTCCTAACGAGAAGTCAAACCAGTGTGACAACACACGTGGAACCACACAATCGAGCACCTGATGCAATCGATTGGTAACCCCTTATACGACCAGGCGTGTGCGCCAGCAGACTTGTAAGGGTGTGCACCCGCATTCGGGCAGGTATGAGGCTCGTCCTGTGATCATGCGTTGAAACGAGTTGTTCAACGTGACTGATCGTTCGCATGCGTGCAGGCGTGTGGCATTGGTCGTATGCAAACGAGACAACTGTCAATCGAACCTTCAGTAAGGCTCGCCTGGAAACGTGATGTTCAACGAGACTGTCATCGTGCAATCTCCCCTCGCAGTCATCGCGCTATCAAACCGATGGTACGTCAAGCTTGTCAACACTCGAGGGTACCTATTGGAAAGCCATAAGTTCATCCTGTGTTCGTGCATGCATGCACGCCGACCGGTGACCATGTTGAGCAACGACGATGTGTACTGGGTTGTCAAAATGGAGACGTACAAGGTTGCATGCCTGTGGATAGTCCCGCCTTCCATCGCACATTCCTGCACGCAGTTAGGAATGAATGCAAACAAGCGGGTGGGGGAGTGTAATTAGGTGTGTGTTCAAAGTCATTTCGTCATGACTACCCATATGCGTGTAGAGCTTCAAGTGTATCTCCCTGTAGACATGCGCCTCAAACTCCCTATGAAACGGTTGTCCAGCATGTGTGTTGGCATGGTGGTCAGCACACATGGAGAGGCGTTTGAATCTGTGTTTGTTTTGATGTTTGCCTTCCTGCTTGTTCTTTTGTGTGTTCTCGTAAAATAGCAGGTCAGACGGCCGAGGGGAAGTCGGCGTGCTCAACTCGAGGCTGACGCCGCGGGCGGCGACGATGCCATCATCAATCCCGATTAGAGCGGTCCCGGCGTGCTCGCGGCCAAGTGATTTTGGCGTCCAAGCGTGTTGTTGTGGGAAGGCCGTTCAAGTGCTGTGATCCACCAGAGTCACTTACATCTGTGTGCTCTAGTTCGACCTCTGGGACCGCCTGGGGTCACGCAGATGGCTACCACCTCAGTTGGTATCTGGTGGAAATCACGTCAGTAGATTGCCACCCATCGGGACCCGGAACACTCTCATCTCCTACTTGCCTCCGCCTGCCTGGTGCAAGACACCCTTGCATCGCACCTCTCTTGCTTGGTTTCACCCTTCTGTCAAGCTCAGCAGAGTGAACAAAAGTTGGGTCATATCGGCTCGATTTCGAGAGTCAAGTAGGTAAGTGAGTCAAGTCGGTCGGATCAGATGATCCGGAAACTTTCATTGCTATCCAGGGCGGTGAGGGAGCCGGATTCGGGTGACCCTGCCTCGTATCCACACTGTCAACGAACTGATCATGTTGGACCACAGCAGTGCACTGAGTCCGGAGCGGCCGCAGAAAATTTTCCATCACTGCTGCACAAGCAGAGGCTGGGACGCAGTTCGGCCAGCAAGCTTAGGATGAACACAGTCACATAGTTGTGAGCCCTACGGTGTGCTTACGGCAGGTGAGTACACATGCATATCCTTGAGTGGGCGAAGCATGCAGTGAGATATCGCGGCCATGTAGCGGGAGCAACTGTGCAGCACCTGGTTTCCGTGAGGCCTTCCTTCTGGCGAGAAGTGGCGAGGTTATCTGACAGGTAAGCGATGGAAATTTCGTCCAGCTTGGACGTCAGCCAGGTACGGGTACGTCCGATCCAATACTGAACAGGCCAGTGGGTGTACCGCATCTGATGGGAGTGGTGCACAAGCGGCAGCCGGCCTGCGGTGTGTGCCTCGTTCTAGCTCGAGGGCAGCCTGAGCGCTTCCTGGATCGTCGGTAGCTTGATCTGCCCCTACCCAGCAGAGGCTCAGAGGTGCAACTAGTGCTGGCTGGCGATTTGGGGCGGGGGTTCATAGGGCGCCATCGTCGCCGTCAACGGGCGCCGTCGCGGGGCTCATTGGTGTCGAAGCAATGACGCCGACTGACTCAGTGATCGGTAGTAGGTTTGCTGTTCGCGCGATGGGTGACGCGGGTGAGTCCTACCGCGAACGTTGTCTTTCTGGGAGCCGTAACTGCTGCCATTCGAGTGACAACAGGCGCGTGATGCGCGTGTCCTCCGGTAGCCACGTGCCCTCTAAGGAATCGCCAATATTGGATTAAAAGGGACACGCGAGAGTCGCCTTCACCCGGTCTGACCTGCAGGTTTGCGTGAATTGCTCTGTGAGGGACTAACTCAAGGTCGCCTGTGTGATCGGTCATCGGGATACCGCTTCGCGCCTCAGCGAGCCGTACAGCGGTTTTTGCAGGTCACTACTCCGGACGATGGCGATCAGGAGCCGCGCTTGCTGCATCCCAGCTGGCGCCTGCGCAGATTGCACATCACATCGTGCTCCGCATCTGGTTCCTGCTGGGTCTGTTGTCCAGGTCGCCGCCTGAGGCCACATCCGGCTCGCCTTAGCTCGCCTATTGGCTGACCCAGGCCGACCGGCGCATCAACCGCACATGACGGCCCACTCCTCGGATCGACCCGAGGCTCACCGGCCCGGACGCTGGCCCTGCCAACGCTGCGGAGCTCGCGGGCGAGGGCGGCCAAGGATGGGCCGGCCAAGGATGGGCTGAGTGGACCCTTGCCGGAGCAGCGCCCCCGGGGGAGGTTTTACCGTGTCCTATGTGGTAAGAGGCGGACGAGCCGTTTCGGCTCAACGTCCGCCTCACCACATAGGACACGGTCTTAGTCGGTAGGCTTGCTGATGGCCTTATGGCCGTGGGTGCGGATGCCATTCGGATAACCCTTCCGCGCCTGGCCCAGGTCTCCCCGCCCAGTCGGGGGGACCTGGTGTCCCAGGACGGTGGCGAGGCCCGTCTGTTTCTGCCGTTTTGTCGGCGGGCCGGTCCAGGACGCACCTCGCTTCAGGTGACCCGGTCCGGGAGCATTCGGTGTTGCAACCCGACTTACGAGCTGCTGGGCGCTGGGGGTTGTGTTGAGGAACCTGGCCGCGGAGATTGGGCAGGTGCTGTCTGATTGCGACAAGGCACCGGATGGGCTGACGAGGGCGCCGCGGCTTTGCATGGCGTCCGGCCTGGGGGGGGCGAGGTGCCCATGGGCACGAGGCAAAGCGGAAGGCATGGTATTCGGCGAACTTGGTCTACCCCCGGCTTGGTTGAATCGCTCCGGGTTCGGTGCAGAGCGTTGAACCTTGGAAGGATGCGCTCATGCCGGCGCAGAGGAAGTACCCAGCGGAGCTGATCGAGCGGGCCGTGCGGATGGTCGCTGAGAAGCGGGGGCAGTCTCCGGGGCGGTCGGGGATCATCCGGGAGGTCGGAGATCTTCTCGGGATTCATCCCGAGGCCCTGCGGCACTGGGTGAAGAAGGCCGAGGCCCAGGCCGATCCGCGGGCGGCTGCCGCTCAGCAGGAGCGTGAGCGGATCAGGGAACTGGAGAAGGAGGTCACCGAGCTGCGGCGGGCGAATGAGATCCTCAAGGCTGCGGCCGTTTTTTTCGCCTCCGAACTCGACCCGAAGCCGCCGCGTTGATCCGTTTCATCGATGCTCACCGCGAACGGTTCGGCGTTGAGGCGATCTGCCGCACCTTGACCTGGGCTGGCACCCCCGCCTCGGCCTCCACCTACTACGCGGCCAAGCGTCGGCCTCCCTCGGCGCGGTCGGTGCGCGATACCGAGTTGACCCAGGAGATCCGCAGGATCCATCAGGTCAACTATGGCGTCTACGGGGCGCGGAAGGTCTGGCATCAGTTACGGCGTGAGGGCACCGAGGTTGCGCGGTGCACCGTTGAGCGTCTGATGCGCCAGGCAGGCCTGGCTGGAGCGCTCCGCGGACGACGGATACGGACCACCTTGCCGGGCAAGGATGGGTGCCGGGCAGGTGACCTGGTCAACCGTGACTTCGACGCCGAGCGGCCTAACCGGTTGTGGGTCGCGGACTTCACCTACGTGCCCACCTGGGCCGGGACCGTCTATGTCGCATTCTGCGTGGATGCCTTCTCGCGCCGGATCCTGGGCTGGAAGGCGTCGCGGAGCAAGCAGACATCCCTGGTCCTGGACGTGGTCGAGCAGGCCCTGTGGCAGCGCGGCTACCGGCCGAACGAGCAGGTCAGCGGCTTGATCCATCACTCGGATGCCGGCAGTCAAGGCGGATTCAACCGGTCGTCGCAACACCGGTCTTCTGGGCCGAGTGTAGGTGTTCGTTGAGTGCCTCGGCCGGGGTCTTCCATCCGAGTGTTTTGCGGG
>NZ_JARAVK010000205.1:0-16417 GCF_033792765.1 Streptomyces sp. PA03-6a
TTTTTTTGGGCAGCTCCGTTGTTTTATAGAGCCAGCACGTCGACCTGGGTGGCTAGTCGCGGCCCCGCTTCTTCCCCGCCGCCGTCGCGGTCGCGGCCCGCGGCCTCGGCGAGTGCGGGTCCCCGGCGGGCCGCGACCGCGACGGCGGCGGGGAAGAAGCGGGGCACGTACTCGCGCACGAGGTCGAGCTGTTCGGGCTGCCAGAAGCCCTGGGCGGTGGCCGTGAAGAGGTAGTTGGACAGGGTGTCGCCGTCGAACATCCGCGCCCAGGCGTCGCGCTTCGCCTCGGGGTCGGGCAGCGCGGCCCGGCAGCGGGCGGCGCCCTCCTGGCCGGTGGCGCTGGGGTCGGAGTCCAGTTCGGCCGCGATGTCCTCGGCCGACGCCGCGCCCAGGACGGTGAGCCGGGTGAGGATCTGCCAGCGCAGTTCGGGGTCGAGCGCGGGCCCGCCGGGCAGGGTGCCCTCGGTGAGCCAGCCGCGCAGGGCGCCGGGGTCCGCGGTGGCGGCGATGAGCTCGCGGGCCGCGGCCAGCCGCAGTCCGGGGTCCTGACGGGTGAGCAGGTCGCGGGCGAGCGCCTCCAGGGTGGCGAGCGCGCCGGGGCGTTCGGCCGCGGGGAGGTAGCGGTCGGCGATCTGCCCCCGGGCGAAGCCGAGCACGCCCTGCACGACGGCGATGTCGGTCTCGTACGGCAGGTGGGCCCGGGCGACGTCGAGGTAGGCGGCGGGCGGGAGTTCGCCGTCCCGGACGAGGTCGCGGGCGGCGTTCCAGACCAGGGCGCGGCTGAGCGGGTCCGGCAGGCCGCGCAGCGCGGCGACCAGGGTGTCCCAGGACTGCCCGTCGAAGCGGATCTTGGCGTACGTCAGGTCCTGGTCGTTGAGGAGCACCAGGTCGGGGCGGGGGCCGGGACGGGCGCCGGGCGCCTCGCCGTCCGCGGGCACGTCGGTCTCGAAGCGCTCGCGCAGCACCAGCTGCGCCGGGTCGGCGTCGGCGCGGTCGTAAGCGGCGACGGCGATGCGGTGCGGGCGGCTGCCCTGGTGCGTGACGTCGAGCTGCCAGCCGCCGTCGGCGCCCACGGGGACGGGGGTGAGCGTGTCGACGCCGGTGGTGCGCAGCCAGCGGTCGGCCCAGGCGTGGACGTCGCGGTCGGTGGCGCGGGCGAGGGAGTCGATGAAGTCGGCGAGGGCGGCGTTGCCGAAGCGGTGCCGGGCGAAGTGGTCGTTGATGCCGGCGAGGAAGTCCTTGCGGCCGAGCCACGTGACGAGCTGGCGCAGCGCGGAGGCACCCTTGGCGTAGGAGATCCCGTCGAAGTTGAGCAGCGCCGAGGCGGTGTCGGGGACGGCCTCCGGGGCCGGGGCGACGGGGTGCGTGGAGGGGCGCTGGTCGGCGTCGTACCCCCAGCCCTTGCGCGCGACGGCGAAGTCGGTCCACGTCCCGGTGAACCGGGTGGCCTCGGAGAGCACCTGGTAGCCCATGTACTCGGCGAAGGACTCGTTGAGCCAGATGTCGTCCCACCAGCGCAGGGTGACGAGGTCGCCGAACCACATGTGGGCCATCTCGTGGGCGACGACCATGCCGCGGGTCTGCCGTTCGGTGTCGGTGACGGCGGAACGGAAGACCATCTCGTCGCGGAAGGTGACCAGGCCCGGGTTCTCCATCGCGCCCGCGTTGAACTCGGGGACGAAGGCCTGGTCGTAGGAGTCGAAGGGGTACGGCTCCTCGAACAGCTCGTGGTAGCGGTCGAAGCAGCGCCGGGTGATGTCGAAGAGCTCCTCGACGTCGGCGTCCAGGTACGGGGCGAGGGAGCGGCGGCAGTGCAGCCCGAACGGCAGGCCCGCGTGCTCGGTGCGCACCGAGTGCCAGGGTCCGGCGGCGACGGCGAGGAGGTAGGTGCTGATCGGCGGGGTCGCCGCGACGCGCCAGCGGCCCTCGGCCTCCCCGGTGCGCTCGGCGACGCCGTTGCCGAGGACCGTCCACGCGGGGGGCGCGGTCACGGCGACCTCGAAGACCGCCTTGAGGTCGGGCTGGTCGAAGGCGGCGATGACGCGCTGCACGTCGTCCAGGAAGAGCTGGGTGTACAGGTACGTCTCGCCGTCGGCCGGGTCCGTGAAGCGGTGCATGCCCTCACCGGTGCGGGAGTAGCGCATGTCCGCCTCGACCCGCAGTTCGTGCGGGCCGGCCGCGAGCCCGGTGAGCGGCAGCCGGTTGTCGTCCAGGGACGCGGGGTCCAGCGACCGCCCGTCCAGGACGGCGCCGTGCAGCGCGGCGGGCTTCAGCTCGACGAAGGTGTCGCCGTCGGCGAGCGCGGTGAAGCGGATGACGGTGGTCGATCCGAACACCTCGTCGCCGCGGGTGAGGTCCAGGTCGACGGAGTAGTGCTGGACGGCGATCCGCCGGGCGCGGGTCTCGGCCTCGGCACGTGTGAGAACAGGCATGCGGTTCATGCTGCCCCATGCCCGGTCCGCGGCGCACGGCGGTTCGCCGCGACCCACGGTCGCGCGGGCCGGTCGACCGGGCGTCCGGGCCGGCGTGCCGTCAGGTGAAGATGCCGCGCGGAAGGGTCATCGACACGAGCCAGGACGGCAGGTCCACCGTCTCGTTGATCTTCAGGTCGCCCGCCACGCTGCAGAGCGTGTAGGCCTCGTGCAGGCTCAGCCCCTGGTCGACGGCGAGCCAGTCGACCATGTCCCGGACCGCGTTCTTCGCGTTCTCCATCAGGTCCGGTCCGGTGCCGGTCGTCTGGTAGTAACCCTGGGCGAGCATCTCCTCGGGCATGGCCAGCTGGGTCGGGTCCGCGGCGGGCACGACGGCCCGGGGACCGGCGATCACCGTGTCCGGGATGACGGCGAACCGCAGCGTGACCGCCATGAGCGTCTCGATGGCCGTCCCGGTCACCTCTCCGTCGCCTTGCGCCATGTGCCCGTCCCCGGCGGAGAACAGCGCGCCCTCGGCGTAGACCGGGATCTGTATGCGCGCTCCCTTGACCAGCTGCCGGATGTCGGTGTTGCCGCCCATTCCGCCGCTGACATCGGGCGGGAAGGTGCGGTACATGCCCTTGCGCAGGGGCGCGACGCCCATGATCCCCATGAAGGGTGCGATGGGGATACGCGCCTGCCGGCCGGTGTCGGCGCCGGTGAACGTGGCGAACCCGGTGCTCTGGCCGCGCTCGAAGCCGAACAACTGGAGGAACGGGGCGCCGCTGTTGTGGGGCTGGTCCTCCGGCAGGGCACCGGCGGCCGGTCCGGGGGTGGGGTCGCTGAACTGGGAGGCCTCGCTCCAGGGGGCGAGCGGGGCGAGCAGTTCGGGGCGCAGGGATCCGAACAGGCCCAGGGCGGGACTGACGACGACGTAGCCGAAGTCCACCAGCGGGGCGACGTCCAGGACCTCGACCTCGAGGATGTCGCCCGGCTTCGCGCCCTCCACCTCGATGGCGCCGGTGAGCGGATGGACCTTCCCCAGGTCGATGGTCAGGGTCGCCTCGGGGGTCATCGTCCGGGCCGCGGCCCCGATGTCCAGGGCGTCCCGGCACAGCAGTTGGACGACCTCGCCCGGCCGCACCGTGGTCACCGGGGGCAGGTCCCGGTTCCACCGGTTGTGCAGCACGCGGCCAAACCCGTCCACGACCTTGTCCCCGTCCGGTCCCGTCGTCACGTCCGGGCTGCCGGAGCCGGCGACGTCCATGCCGCCGACCGTCCCGCCCCCGGCGGCCAGTGCCGACAGCGCGGCCGCGGCCGGTCCTGCGGAGGCCCGCTGCACCAGGCTGCCGGCGCCTGCGGTACCAGAATGCACGAAGCACATCACGGCCTCCCGTGACCCTGCGTCCCGGGTGCCCGAGGCGACCCGGCTGACGGGGGATGACCCGGGGTCCGCCGGTCGGCGCCCGAGGCGGCGGGATGCCGGGCGGCCCGCGGCGGGGAGGGCGCTCGGCTCCGGCATCCGACGCGAGGACAGCCCCGCTCCTCACGATCCTCCGCCGGAAATGCCGCGGCAACCGGGGCGGTGGGGAGGGGTCCCCGGCCCGCAGCGCCGCTCAGGAGGCGCGGACGGCGGTCGCGTGCACGACCAGCGCCCCGGTGGGACGGTGGCCGTCGTGCCGGTCGCCCGCGCAGGTGACGAGCCGCAGCGTTGGCACGCCGCCGTCCGTGCGCAGGTCCTGGGCGGGGAAGGAGTGCCGGGGGACGTGTTCGATCCGTGTGACGGTGAAGCGGGCACGGCTGCCGTCACGGCGGGTGACGACGACGGTGTCGGCGCGGCGCACGGCGTGCAGGTCGTGGAAGACCGCGCGGCCGCGTCCGCCGTCGTCGTGGCCGACGATCACGGAGGTGCCGGTGTTGCCGGGGGCGGCGCTGCGGTCGTACCAGCCGGCGTAGCGGCCCTGCTCGGTCGCGGGGGTCTGGAGGGTGCCGTCGTCGGTGATCCCGAGGTCGACGACGCGGGCGTGCACGTCGGCGCTGGGGATGTCGATGCGCACCGGGGTGTGCCCGGCCGGGTCGGAGGCGCGGGCGGGCGTGCTGCCGTGGACCACGGCGGCGCCCTGCCCCGCGCGGGTGACCGCCCAGGTGGTCGCGGCGGCGGCGACGGCGAGGAGGACGAGGGCGAGGACGTTGATGCGACGGTGCGTCATCCTCATCGCCCCCTCACCTCGGGCGGACGGCGTAGCGGACGCCGCAGACACCCGCTCCCAGCAGGAACGCGCCGGTCACGCCGGTCCGGGGCCGCCCAGGGTGCCGGGGACCCCGGCCGCCCTGGCCACGCACACCGCGAGGACCGCGAACACCGCGAGCACCGACGCGAGCACCGCGCGGCAGGCGACGGCGGCGGCGATCCGGGCGGAGGCGCTGCGGACGGTCACGGCGGGGGCGGTCACGGCGGAGGCGGCACAGGCGGCGGACATCGGTCGTGGGGGTCCTTCGGGCGACGGCGGTACGGATGCCGTGGCCGGCCGCCGGGCGACGGACGGCCGGCCACGGGTCCCACCGTACGCAGCCCGGGGTGCCGGGGCCTCCCCCGGCCGACCTGTTCCGTATCAGCCGAAAGTATGGTCCCGGGGGCGGGCCTTGCGTCCGCAGGAGGAGGCCGGGCAGGCTCGTCGGATGATCGCCACCTTGCAGTGCACCGTGATCGACTGCCCGGACCCGGCCGCGCTGGGCGCCTTCTACCAGGGGATCCTCGGCTGGGCCCTGGACACCGCGGACCCCTCGTGGGTGACCCTGACGGCCCCGGACGGCACCCGGATCGCCTTCCAGGAGGTGCCCTTCCACCGGCCGCCGCGCTGGCCCGATCCGGAGCACCCCCAGCAGTTCCACCTGGACTTCGACGTCCCCACCCGCGCCGACGTGGAGCGCGCCCACCAGGAGGTCCTCGCGCTGGGCGCCGCCTTCCTGCACGACAGTGGCGGCGAGCGCAGCGGCTTCCGGGTCTTCGCCGATCCGGCCGGGCACCCGTTCTGCCTCTGCTACGGGCAGACGCCGGGGCCGGCCGTCACGGGATGAGCGGCGGCCCGCTGCCGGCGGCCGCTTGTACGGTGTTCCCGTGCCGACGCCGGGTGCGGAGGCAGCACGTCCCGCCCGGGCCGGGCCGGGGCGAACGCACTCGGCTGAAGGGGAACGGCATGGACGCACGGCGGACGGCGTACGCGTTGGTCGAGGAGGACCCGGACCCCGAGTCGGTGCGCCGGGTCACCTTCGTGCCGTTCCTGCCGGGCGGCCTGGCGGGTGCGGTGCGCGGCGCGGACGGGGTGGTGCGCCTGCCGTCCGGCGAGGTGCTGCCCGGCGAGGACTGGATGCTCGACACCGCCGCCCGGGTGCCGCTGGAGAGCGCCGGCTACTACCGGCAGCGGGTGCACCCCTTCGCCTGGGACGCGGGGCAACAGCGGCTCTACGCCTGGCTGGACGGCGACCGGTACCGGGGCCGGCGGCCGCACGCCGCCGACGCGGACCTGGTCGTGGCCGACGCCGGCACGATCGCGGGCCTGCTCCCCCACGGCCCCGAGCGGCATGCCGTGCTGGACGCGGAGCGCTCCTTCCGGGAGCAGGACGAGGCCTCGTACTTCGCCGACAACCTGCGCCTGCTGGAGCCGGCCTACCTGCGGGCGACCACGCCCGAGGGCGGTTCGGGCTTCGGCCGGGAGCCGGAGCAGTGGCGGGCGCGGCGCTCGATGGTGGTCGAGGCGCTCCACAAGGACGGCACGTTCCTGGACGTCGGCTGCGCCAACGGGCTGCTGATGGAGTCGGTGCGGCGGTGGGCGGCGGAGCGGGGCCGGGTGGTCGAGCCCCACGGTGTGGACTTCGCCCCGCGCCTGGTGGCGCTGGCCCGGCGCCGGCTGCCGCAGTGGGCCGGGCGGATCGCGGTGGGCAACGCGCTGGACTGGCGGCCCGCCGACGGCGGCCGGTTCACCTTCGTGCACACCCTCGTCGACTGCGTGCCCGAGCGCCGGCTGGGCGACCTGGTCCGCAGGCTGCTGGCGGAACTCGTGGAGCCGGGCGGCCGGCTGCTGGTCAGCGTGTACCAGGCGGAGGGCGGCACCGCGCCGACCGCCGCCGAGCGGCTGGCCGCGCTGGGGGTGCCGGTGGGCGGTTCGGCGAGCGGCACGGGGCCGGAACGCACGGCGACAACGGCCTGGGTCGACGCGTAGGCTCGAAGCGTCGTACCCGCCCGGGGAGGCGCCGTGACCGAGCCGTCGTCCAGCCCGATCGAACACGGCTTCCCGCACCTGGAGAAGGTCCGGGCCGCCCTGACCGCGCTGTACCGGCGGCTGTCGTACGACACGGTGAGCCGCTTCCCCGCGAGCGTGCGCCCGGAAGCCGTGGCGTTCCCCGCGGAGGAGGACCTCCATCTGGGCGCCCAGCGGGTGGCCCGGGCCATCGTGCAGCACTTCCGGCTGCCGGAGGCCCGCATGGTGGTCAGCTTCCGGGACATGGTGCACGCGGGCAACGTGGAACTGGCCGCCGGACCCGAGTACTTCGTGGAGCTGCACGCGCGCTTCCGGGACGACCGGCGCGACGTGGGGGCGGTGCTGGCGCACGAGGTCATGCACGTCTACCTGCACCGGCTCGGCCTGGAGTACCCCGGGGTGCGGGACAACGAGATCCTCACCGACACCGCCACGACCTACCTGGGCGCGGGCTGGCTGCTGCTGGACTCCTACCGGGAGGAGCCGGCGCTGCTCGGGGAGCGGCTGACCACGGCCGCGTCCAAGCTGGGCTACCTCACCCCGGAGGAGTTCGGCTACGTCCTGGCCAAGCGGGCGCAGGCCTTCGGCGACGACATCGAGCCGTGGCTCACCAGCCCGAGGGCCCAGGAGGCCTACCGGACCGGGCTGCGGCTCGCCGAGGCCGATCTGCGCCATCCGCCGATGGTGGGCTGCGGCTGGGCGGGCCGCCGCCGGTACGCCCACGACCGGCGCCGCGGCGGGGCGTACCCGGCGGCGGGCTACGCCTTCGAGGGCGCCGACCCCCAGCGGGTCTCCTTCTCCTGCCCCACGTGCCACCAGCGGATCCGGGTGCCCGTGCGCGGCCGGGTGAAGGCACGGTGCGGGCTGTGCCGCACCGTGCTGGAGTGCGACACGTGATCAGCCGGTGGGCGGTGCGACCTCCCGCAGGAAGTCCAGCAGCACGGCGTTGACCTGCGCCGGGCGCTCCTGCTGGGTCCAGTGGCCGCAGCCGGACAGCACCACCGGTTCGCGTAGCGTGGGGTGGAGTTCCCGCAGCACCGGGAGCAGCTCCGACATCCCCGGGAAGCCGTGGACGAGGTCGCGGTCGCCGGTGACGTAGAGGGCGGGGACCTGGAGGGCGGCACCGGCCCAGGGGGCGGTCAGCCGCCAGTTGCGATCGAGGTTGCGGTACCAGTTGAGCCCGCCGGTGAAGCCGGCCTCGGCGTACTCGGCGGCGAAGGCGTCGAGGTCCTCGTCGGTGAGCCAGTCCGGGAGTTCCCCGGGCTCCTCGACGAGGTCGAGGAAGCCGCCCCCGGGCGGGACCAGGGGCTGGACCGGGACCGGGTCGTTGGCGGGGTTGTCGCCGGACGCGCCGTACAGGAAACGACGGAAGGTCGTCCGCGGGTCGGCGGCGAACTCGGCGTCGGCGACACCGGGCCGCTCGAAGTAGTTCCAGTAGAACCGCCCGTCGTACAGCTCGCGCATGGACCGCAGCGGCGGCGTGTCGCCGCTGCGCAAGGTCGGCGGGACGCTGAGGCCCGCCACGGCGCGGACGAGGTCGGGCCGCAGCAGCGCGGTGTGCCAGGCGACGGGGGCGCCCCAGTCGTGGCCGACGACGACGGCCCGGCTCTCGCCGAGGGCGTGCACGAGCCCGACGACGTCGCCGACGAGGTCGAGGACGGTGTACGCGTCGACGGCGCCGGGCCGCTCGCTGCGGCCGTAGCCGCGCTGGTCGGGGGCGACCACCCGGTAGCCGGCGGCGGCGAGCGGCGCGAACTGGTGGCGCCAGGAGTACCAGCACTCGGGGAAGCCGTGCAGCAGCAGCACGAGCGGGCCCTCGCCCTGCTCGGCGATGTGCAGCCGGATCCCGTTCGCCTCGACGGTGCGGTGGTGGACCACGGTGCGGGGCGCGCGTGGGCGGATCCTCACGGGGTGACGATCGGGAAGTCCTGGTCGGCGGCGTCCAGCAGACCGACCAGGGTCGCGACCACCTTCAGGTCCCCCTCGTGGTCGACGCCCTCGAAGCGGCCGCCCGCAAGGAGCCGGTGCAGCTCGGGCCGGCTGAGGGTGAGCGTCAGGTCAGCGTGCCGGACGGCGGGGCGCCCGTCCTGGGTGGAGAAGTAGGTGAGGGCGCCGTTGGAGAGGGTCAGGTGCCAGGTGCGGTGCTCGTCGGTGAGGCGCCAGTCGATGGTCAGGTGGACGTCCCAGGCCTTGGGGCCGTTGACGCGGATGGCGAGGGAGTCGATGAGCTGGTCGACGGTCAGGGCGGCCATCAGCTCCGGGTTCGCGATGACGACGGGGGTCCGGGTCACGCCCTGCCGCAGTTCCTGGGCGCCCATCAGGTAGAAGTTGCGCCAGGGGCCGTTCTCGCAGCCGTGCCCCAGCCGTTCGTAGAGCAGCGCCAGTTCCTCCGCCGCGGCGGCGTGCCCGGGGTCGGCGAAGACGGCGTGGCCCAGCAGGGTGACGGCGAAGCGCAGGTCGCCGGCCTCGGCGTACTCCCTGGCCTTGGCGACGGTGGCGTCGGTGCCGCCGAGGCAGTCCACGTAGCGGCGTGCCTCCTGGGCCGGGGGGTGCTGCCACAGGTGGGCCGGGTTGCCGTCGAACCAGCCCATGTAGCGCTGGTAGACGGCCTTCACGTTGTGGCTGAGGGAGCCGTAGTAGCCGCGGTTGGAGTTGATCCGTTCCAGGGCCGGGGGCAGGGTCAGCTCCTCGGCGATCTCGCTGCCGGTGAGGCCCCTGTTGATCAGCCGCAGGGTCTGGTCGTGGAGGTAGGCGTAGAGGTCGCGCTGGTGCGACAGCAGCCGGTGGATGCCCTCGCGGCTCCAGGTCGGCCAGTGGTGGGAGGCGATGACGACGTCGGAGGCGTTGCCGAACAGGACGAGGGCCTCGTTGAGGTAGTGCGCCCACAGCCGGGCGTCGCGGACCTGCGCGCCGCGCAGGGTGAGGACGTTGTGCATGGTGTGGGTGGCGTTCTCCGCCATGCACAGCACCCGCTTGGCGGGGAAGTGGAAGTTCATCTCGGCGGGCGCCTCGGCCCCCGGGGTGAGCTGGAAGATGATCCGGACGCCGTCGATCGTCTCGTCCTGGCCGGTGCGGGTGACCAGGACGGTGGGCGGGATCAGGGTGACGGTTCCGGTGGAGGCGGTCTGGCCGAGGCCGCAGCCGATCTGCCCGGCCGGGCCCTTGGGCAGTTCGGAGCCGTACATGTAGACGGCGCGGCGGGTCATCGCGACCCCGGCGTCGACGCTCTCGCCGGCGGCGTGCTCCAGGAAGCCGGCCGGGGCCAGGACGGGCACCGGGTCGTGACCGTGCGGCAGGACACCGCGGGCGCCGCCGAAGTGGTCGACGTGCGAGTGGCTGTAGATGAGGGCGGTGACGGGCCGGTCCCCGCGGTGTTCGCGGTAGAGGGCGAGGGCGGCCGCGGCGCACTCGGCGGAGCGGAGGGGGTCGATGACGACGACCCCGCGGTCCCCCTCGACGAGGGTCATGTTCGACAGGTCCAGGCCGCGTACCTGGTAGATCCCCTCGACGACCTCGAACAGCCCCTGCCGGGAGGCGAGCCGGCTCTGCCGCCACAGGCCGGGGTGCGCCGTGTCGGGGCACGGGCCCTGCAGGAAGGAGTACGCGTCGCCGTCCCAGACCACCCGGCCGTCGCCGTCGGTGACGCGGCCGGGGGTCAGGGCACCGAGGAATCCCCGGTCGGCGTCGGCGAAGTCCGTCGTGTCCTCGGTTGCGCCGGGTGCGAGAGCCGTCATGACGACACAATGTCAGCGTTTCGCCTGAATTGTCACGCTCATGTGCGCCACCAGCGGCGCAGCACCTCCTCCGCGGGTTTGCCGCGCGGGCTGTACGCGAGCCGGGCCGGGGTCTCCCCGCTGTCCGGCCAGTCGTCCCACATCCACCAGCACACCCCGGCCCACCAGCGCTCCCCGTCCAGGGCGGCGAGCAACGCCTGGTAGGCGGCCGCCTGCTCCGCCTCCCCCGGTTGCCGGCTGACGGTCCAGGAGTACGGGGCCGTGGTCGTCCCGCGCTGGCTGACGTAGCCGGCCTCGGTGAACAGCACGCGGCGGTGGTGCCGGGCGGAGTAGCCGGCCAGCTCCCGGATGACGGGCCGCCAGGCGGCGCGCAGCCGGCCGACGTCGGCGGTGGGGCGCTCGGCCAGCGGCCAGTAGGCGTCGACCCCGATCAGGTCGAGGGCGTCCCAGAAGGGGACCTGCTCGTACTCGTCGTAGTTGGCGGCGTAGACCAGCGGGCCGTCGTAGGCGTCCCGGACGGCGCGGATCACCGCCCGCCAGCGCCCGCCGTCCCGCGAGGTGCCGGCCAGTTCGGTGCCGACGGAGAACTGCTCGACGCCGAGCCCGCCCGCCAGCTCCGCGTAGTGGGTGATGAAGCGCGTGTAGGCGGTGAACCAGGCATCGGGGTCGGTGGGCGTGATGCCGGCCCGGTCGCCGCCGCCGGTCAGGTCGACGTGCGGTTTGAGCAGCACCTTCAGGCCGGCGGCATGGGCCGCCCGGACGATCCTCCGCAGGCTCGCGTCGCTCGCGGTCTCCTCGGTGGTGCGCATCGAGGTGTCGTGGACGCCGGACTGGTACCACGTGGGGGTGAAGGACACCCAGCGCGCGCCGGTGGCGGCGATGCCGCGCAGGTAGCGCCCGGCGGCGGGGCTGTCGTAGTCGTCCGCGGCCCAGGAGGGCAGCGCGATGCCGCGGACACGGTCGCCCGCGGCGTCCCCGGGGCGCTCGTGCGGCCGGTCGTCGGGGCGGTCCGCGGGCCGGGCGCCGACGGTGGTGCAGCCCCCGGTGAGGGCGAGGACCGCCGCCGCGACGGTCGCGGCGGCGGTCCTCCGGAGCAGGGTCACGCGGCGGTCGCGGGGCTGACGAAGGTGTAGCCGAGGGCGCGGATGCCCTCGACCGTCTCCTTGAGCGGCTGGACCGGGTAGTAGGGGTGGTAGAAGAAGCTGGCGAAGCCGTCGCGGACGGCGAGGTTCGCCTTGGCCGAGGCGATCAGGTCGGCCGGCAGGCGCGCCGGGTGGTTGTTGTAGGCCTCGGGCTCGTAGTTGCCGATGTTCTCGGGGAGCACGGTGGTGCCGTACACGTCCTTGACGACGTACGGGAAGAACTGCCCGATGAAGCGGTTGGGGTCGGCCGTGCTGCCGCCGAGGGTGCCCGAGAAGTACAGCGAACGCTCCAGGCGCGCGGTGTAGTTCTGGGCGAAGACCTTGTAGTCGGTGGCGGAGGCCGCGTAGTGCGGGGTGGTCCACAGCCTGGGCACCGGCAGTCCCGCGAGGGCGAACTGGGCCAGGCCCAGGGTGACCCGGGTCTGCGCCCACAGGGCGGAGTCCCCGGCGACCGGGCCGTCGTAGACCACGTTGTCGGAGGCGTCGACGTGGGCCCGGTAGAACTCGAAGTCGTCGCCGGTGACGCCGTTGTAGGGGTTGGCGGTGTTCCCGTACTGGTGGGTGTAGCCGTGGTTCATCAGCACGGCACCATGCTGGAGCATGTACTTCAGGGTGGTGACCAGTTCGGGACGCTGCGCCAGGGTGACGGTCTGCGGCCGGCCGTTGTTGTAGGTGCCGCTGGGATCCGTGTAGACGGGGATGACGTTGATGCCGTAGGGGACCTGCTCCGCGGCGAGGTAGTCGGCGATGGCCCGCAGCTGCGCGGGGTCGGAGTTGGGGCTGATGTCCTCCAGCCGCATCATGGCCCGGTGCCGCTCGGCGGTGGCGGGGGCGAGGGAGTCGAAGAGCAGGTCCTCGAAGGCGATGATCCGGTCGCTCTCGGAGACGTAGGCGAAGGGGATCTCACCGACGTACGTGAGGTTGCCCGATCGCACGGCCCACGGGAAGTCGGTGCCGGTGCTGGTGTCGCGTGCGGTGGCCAGCCGCGTCACCGCCGGGTAGCCGGGCCCCGACGAGATGGCGGGGCGCAGCACGCCGCCGTCCTGGCCCGCCGGGATCTTCCGGGTGAGGTTCTGGTTCCTGTACGTCACCTGCGTGACGGTGCCGACGCTGCCGTTCGCCTCGAAGTACGACGCGGTGGGGTCCCAGCCGTACTTGGTCCGGAACTGCGCGACCCCGGTCGCGTTCGCCAGCGACCAGATGTTGTCGGCGAACCAGGTCACCGGGCGCGTGGTGGTGACCACGTCCTGGTAGAAGGCGGCGGGGACGGCGTCGGGGATGCTCCCGCCGTAGTAGGTGGAGCCGATGTAGAAGGTGGCCGTGTACTGGTTGACCATGCCCGCGGTGTACTGCGAGACGGGCTTGGCGGTCACGGTCCCGAAGTGGCCGGCGAGGTTGGCGGTGGCCATGGCGTAGAGCTCGCCGAGGTGTCCGTAGGGGCCGGCGGTGTCGTACAGCACCAGCGCGGTGGTGCCGGCGGCGGCCGCAGCCCCCCTCGCGGGTGCGGCCGCCAGCGGGGCGCGTGCGGCGGTCAGGTCGCGGCCGGCCCGTGGCGGCAGGCCGCCCCCGCGGACCGGGCCCTTGGCGCGCCGCTCCCGGTCGGCGGCGCGCTGGGCCGTGGCCCAGCCCGTGAAGTCGACCTTGCCGAGGCCGGCGCGGCCGCCCAGGAGCTCGCCGCGGTGGCGGTGGTCGCCCTTGCCGGCGGGGCCGCGCCCTGCGGCGCCGCCGGCCGGGGCGGACAGGAATGCGAACCCCAAGAGGGCCGTGATGAGCATGACGATGACGGAGACCCGGGACTTCCCGGGCCTCCTGATGCGGGATTGCATGTTTCCCCCCATTGCACCGGTTCAGAACAGGTCGCCGATTGTTCAGAGCAGCAATGCCCGCTGTCAACACGATCATCGGATTCGCCTCTCGTTCGATTTTCATTCCGGCATGGAAACCCAAAGCCCCCGGAAGGGTGAATCTCCCTTTCAACGCACACCCCGGAGCTGCGGCGATACGGGCGCACGCCCCGCGCGCGACCCCACGCACCACCTATCAGGCGATGATCATCAAAAAGTATCTGCTAACTTCCTGCCCTGGAGTTCCGGACCGCCTTTCGCGCCGGAACGCATTGGGGGGACTCACTCATGTACGGAAGGCCCGCACTGGGCACAATGCTGCCGCTGGCCGGTATGGCCACGGCTTCGAGGGCTGTTCCTGGCATTCCGTTCGCCAGGGGTTTACAAATAGCGGCAGGAATGGGCTTCCTGCTGTATTGCCTGATCGCATTCGGTCTGATGGCAGCGAGACTCTGGCTCCGCCGCCCCTCGGCCCGTGCGGCGGCCGGCCGCCCCGCCGGGGGCCGGTCATGACCGGCCAGTTCGCGTTGTGGGCCGCGACCGCGCTGATCGTGCTGGCCGGGACCTACAACACCACGCTGTTCCTGCTCTCCCGGCGCCACATCCGCCGGGTGCGCCGGCCGGGACGGCAGCGCTTCTACGTCTTCCTGCTCGCCTGCCTCAACGAGGAGAAGGTCCTCGCCGAGAGCCTGGCCCGGATCGCCTCACTGCCCGCCGACAGCTTCGTGGCACTGGTCATCGACGACGCCTCCGACGACCGTACGTCCGAGGTCGCCCGGGCCGCCGACAGCTCGCGGGTCCGGCTCTACCGGCGCCGGCTCCCCGACGCCCGGCGCGGCAAGGGCGCGGCGCTCAACGCGGGCGTGCGCCACCTGCGGGCCGCCGGACTGCTCGGCCACCGCGCCCCCGAGGACGTCATCATCTGCGTCGTCGACGCCGACGGCCGGCTCGACCCGCACACCATCCAGGCCGTCGACCCGTACTTCGACGACCCGGCCACCGGCGCCGTCCAGATCGGCGTCCGCATGTACAACCGGCACCTGGGGCTGCTGGCCCGGCTGCAGGACATGGAGTTCGTCGTCTACGGCGACGTCTTCCAGAGCGCCCGCCGCTTCCTGGGCAGCGTCGGCATGGGCGGCAACGGGCAGTTCATGCGGCTGTCCGCGCTCGACACGCTCGGCGGCGACGGCCCCTGGAGCGACAGCCTGACCGAGGACCTCGACCTCGGGGTCCGGCTGATCGCGCGTGGCTGGCGCAACCAGTACTGCACCACCGCGGCCGTCTCCCAGCAGGCCGTGCTCGACGTACGGCGGCTGGTGCGCCAGCGCTCGCGGTGGTTCCAGGGCCACCTGCAGTCCGCCGGCCTGGTGCCGCTGATCCTGCGCGAGGTCGCCACCCGCCCGGCCCTGGACCTGCTCTACCACCTGTCCAGCCCGGTGCTGATCCTGCTCACCTCGCTGCTGCCGCTGTCCTTCCTGGTCGCCGTCGGCGGCACCGTCGCCGCCTCGTTCCAGGAGGGCCGGCCGCTGGTCTCGCCGATGTGGCTGCTCGGCCCGTACCTGCTCTCCTTCACCGCGGCCTACGTCTACGGCTTCGTCTACGCCAAGCGCGAGCGCACGCTCGGGCTGGTGCGCTCCGTCCTGGTGGCGCACGCCTTCATCCTCTACGGCTACATCTGGTTCGCCGCCGGCTGGTGGGGCCTGTGGCGGATGCTCACCGGCAAGCGCACCTGGCTGAAGACCGCGCGCACCTGACGGCCCGTACTCCTTCTCGTCCCGATCACCTGCACCACCGTCCCAGGGGGAACCATGTCCGCTCACCCATCCGAATCGCCCGGAATGACGGGAACGATCCGCGCGATGCTCGTCCTCGGCACCCGGCCGGAGGTGATCAAACTGGCCCCCGTGGCCCGGGCGATGGCGGCCTCGGAGCTGTTCGAGCCGATCGTGGTCACCACCGGACAGCACCGCGAGATGCTCCACCAGATGCTGGAGCTGCTCCAGGTGCCGGCCAGGGCCGGGCTCGACGTGATGCGCGAGCGCCAGCAGCTCTCGGAGCTGACGGCCCGTCTGGTGGAGGGGCTGGGCGAGGTCATCAGGAACGACCGTCCGGACCTGGTGATCGTCCAGGGCGACACCACGACCGCGCTGGCCGGGGCGCTGGCCGCCTTCTACGAACGCGTCCCCGTCGCCCACGTCGAGGCGGGCCTGCGCACCGGCGTCCTCGACAACCCGTTCCCCGAGGAGCTCAACCGCCGGCTGATCGGGCGGATCGCCCGCTGGCACTTCGCCCCCACCCCGCGGGCCGCCGCCCATCTGCTCGCCGAGGGCACCCCCGACACCCAGGTGTTCACCACCGGCAACACGGTCATCGACAACCTGCTGTGGGTGCTCGGCGAGGGCGTCGGCCGCAGTGCCTTCCCGGGCAGCGGCCGCCGCCGGGTGCTGCTCACCCTGCACCGCCGGGAGAACCAGGGGGAGCGGATGCGCGCCATGGGCCGCGCGCTGCGCCGGCTCGGCCAGCGCGGGGACGTGGAGATCCTGCTGCCGCTGCACAAGAGCCCGGCCGTGCGCGAGGCCCTGCTGCCCGAACTGACCGGCCATCACGCCGTGCACGTCGTCGAACCGCTGGGCTACCCCGACTTCGCCGCCACCCTCGCCGACTGCGAGCTGGTCCTCACCGACTCCGGCGGCATCCAGGAGGAGGCGCCGAGCCTCGGCAAGCCCGCGCTGGTGCTCCGTACCACCACCGAGCGGCCGGAGGCCGTGGAGGCCGGCGCGGCCCGGCTGATCGGCACCGACCCCGAGGCGATCCTGACGGCCGCGGGCCGGCTGCTGGACGACCCGGCGGAGTACCACCGCATGGCGACCGCGGGCAATCCCTTCGGCGACGGGCGGGCGGCGGAACGCGTGCTCGCCCAGCTTGCCGAGGACTTCGGCGAGGACGTGCCCACCACGCTCTCCTCCGCGGTCCCGCCGCCCGCCCGTCGCCGAAGGGATTGCCCGCGGTCGCCATGCGGTGGTACTC